>NZ_JAGKSG010000006.1:0-168381 GCF_018119385.1 Massilia sp. AB1
CCGGCGCGGCGGCGATCGCCACCGGCGCATTGACCTTCCAGCCCTGCCCCGCCGCGCGCGAGCGCCAGCGCGCGCTGACCGCATCCATCGATTTCCCCAGCGCTTCCTTGTCCTTGGCCGCCTTGGCGTCCGCTTCCGCCTTCTTGGCGGCGGCGGCCTGGGCCTGGGCCGGCGTCGGCGGCGGCAATGCCGCCCATGCGCCCTGGGCCACGACCAGCGCCGTCGCCAGCGCGATCCTGTTCAGCGTGATGGTCTTCATCATTTGCTCCCCATCGTGCCCGGCGCGGCCGGCCCCTTGGGCGCGGTATTGCTGGCCGGGCCGGTCGGCTGGTTGGCGGGTGGCGGCGCCGGCGGCGGGTTGTCGCCCGACGGCACCTGGGTGCCCTGGCCGGTGCCGGTCGGCTTGGTGACGCCCTTGTCGGGGCCCTGGCCGGTTTCCTGGACGGTGCCGGCGGTCGCCGCGCCGCCGGTGGTGCCGCCCGAGCCGCCCGCGATGCCCGGCGTTCCGCCCGCATAAGTGGCGTCGGTGGTCGGCGGCTTGTTCTTTTCCAGGATCTCGCCGCTGGTGCCGCCGCCGGCCGTCACCTGGCCCGGGAACTTGGTCTGTTCGATGCCGGCCACGTGGGCCGCGCGGTTGCGGTCGCAGCCGGCGGTCAGGACGAGCGCCGCCAGGCCGAAGGGAATCAGGATGCTGGTCGTTTTCATGGCTGTCCTCAATGCGCAGGGCCCGGCCGCGGCGGCGGCACCGTTCCCGGCCCGGTCGCGCGGCTCGCGCCCGACACCGTGCCGTTCTTCACCTGCTCGTACCACAGCGCGTGGTGGGCGCGCGCCCATTCCTCGTCCACGGTGCCGTAGCGCATGGCCTCGTAGGCCCCCGGCGTGCCCCAGGTGCCGATGTAGATGTGGCCCATGGCGGCGGCGATATAGAGCGCGGAGCCGCCGATATGCAGGTAGTTCGCCACCTGCATCACATAGCGGGTCTGGCCGAAGGTCACGAAGTCGAGGATCAGGCCGGTGATCGACATCACCAGGCCGAGCAAGGTAACACCGAGCCAGAACCAGGTCTTCTCTCCGGCGTTGAAGAAGCCGGCCGGCACGTGCTTGTGCGAGACCAGGCCGCCGCCCTGCTTCACCCATTGCCAATCGTTGCGGTTGAAGAAGTTGCGCCGCACGAAGGTGAAGAACATCAGGATCGAGCACAGGATGAATAGCGGACCCACGAAGTTGTGCAGGTATTTCGAAATAATCGCCACCCAGGAGAACAGGGTATGGCCCATCCACGGCAGCATGATCTTCTTGCCGAACATGATGATGATGCCGGTGATCGCCAGCGCGATGAAGCTGAAGGCCGTGGCCCAGTGGACCTGGCGCTCCCAGCGGTTGAAGCGCTGGATCGTGCGGCCGGAGCGCGGCTCTTCGCGCATCGGACCGACCGTCTGGTAGAAGATGAAGATCAAGAGCGGCACCACCAGCAGGATGATGCCGGCGATGGTGGCGAGCGGCCCGTTGCGCAGGTGGCGCCAGGTATTGCCGCCGCGCTGGACGATGACGTTGCCTTCGTTGTCGCCGTACTGGCCCAGGAAGTGGCGGTCCAGGTGCACGCGGCCGGAGGCGGCCTGGTTCAGGCCGGGTTCGGGCACGCGCGAATCGCCTTCGATCTGGAGCATGGTCTGCTCTTCCGCATAGGCGGGCTCGGCGCGCTCGTTGGGCACGCCGGCCCAGCTCGCCGGCAGCACCAGCGCGGCCGCGAGGAGCAGGATCGCGCGTAACAGCATCAGGTTCGCTCGCATGGATGGCTCCTCGTCAGGGGTTGGCCCGGTTGTACTCGTTCTGCTTCATGTTGCGGTTTTCCATCGCCGCCCACCAGGCCAGGCGGTCGTTGTGGAAACGCGTCTGGTAGGGGCGCGGGTCTTCCTTGCCGGCGTACTCGCCCTTGAGCCAGGCGGGGTGCTGGTCGACTTCGAGGCAGCCGGCCAGCAGCAGCGGCAGCGCCGCGGCGGCAATCAGTCTCAGTGGCTTCATGAGTGCTTTCATGTCGGGAACCTCCCGCCGCCGTTCTGGAAATCGTTGGCTTTCTGGTTCTCGCGCGGCAGGTTGCCCTTGGCCTTGATCTCGCCGCCGCGCTTGGGGCGGCCGTAGGCGATCTTCCAGCCCCACAGCTCGGGACCGTAGCCGCGGGTCTCGACGCGCTGGCGGTAGATGTCGGCGATGATGTTGGCTTCGCCGCCCAGCAGGGCCTTGGTGCCGCACTGCTCGGCGCAGGCCGGCAGCTTGCCTTCGGCGATGCGGTTGCGGCCGTACTTCTTGAACTCCGCTTCCGAGGTGTCCGGTTCCGGGCCGCCGGCGCAGAAGGTGCACTTGTCCATCTTGCCGCGGTGGTTGAACAGGCCGGTCTCGGGGAACTGCGGCGCCCCGAACGGACAGGCGTAGAAGCAGTAGCCGCAGCCGATGCACTGGTCCTTGCTGTGCAGGACGATGCCGTCTTCGGTGTGGTAGATGCAATTGGTCGGGCACACCGCCAGGCATGGGGCGTCGGTGCAGTGCATGCATGCGACCGAGACCGAGCGCTCGCCCGGCACGCCGTCGTTGATCGTCACCACGCGCCTGCGGTTCACGCCCCAGGGCGTCTCGTGCTCGTTCTTGCAGGCGGTCACGCAACCGTTGCAGTCGATGCAGCGCTCGGTGTCGCAGATGAACTTCATCCTCGCAGCCATATCAGTCTCCTCTGCTGTTCAGTGGCGTCAGGCCCGCACCACGCGGCACAGCGACACTTTGGTTTCCTGCATCATCGTCACGGCGTCATAGCCATAGGTCCATGCCGTGTTGCAAGCCTCGCCGCGGACGGTCGGGGCCCCGCCCTCGGGATAGTGGCGCTCCAGGTCCTCGCCCATCCACCAGCCGCCGAAGTGGAAGGGCATCCACACCAGGCCCACGGGAACGCGCTCGGTGACCATGGCCATCATCTTGAGGCGGGCGCCGTTGGGGCTCTCGACCCAGACGTACTCGCCCACCCGGGCGCCGATCTGCTGGGCGTCGCGCGGGTTGATCTCGACGAACATGTTCTGCTGCAGCTCGGCCAGCCAGGGGTTGGAACGGGTCTCTTCGCCGCCGCCCTCGTACTCGACCAGGCGCCCCGAGGTCATGATCAGCGGGAAGTCCTTGGAGAAGTCGACCGCCTGCACCGACTTGTACAGGGTCGGCAGGCGCCAGAAGGCGGCCTTGTCGTCGTAGGTCGGGTACTTGGCGACCAGGTCGCGGCGCGGCGAGGACAGCGGTTCGCGGTGCACAGGGACCGGGTCCGGGAAGTTCCACACATTGCAGCGCGCCCGCGCATTGCCCCAGGGCGCGCAGCCGTGGGCGATGACGACGCGGATGATGCCGCCCGAATTGTCGGTCTTCCAGTTCTTGCCCTCGGCCATGGCCTGCTCGGCCGGCGTGAGCTCGCTCCACCAGCCCAGCTTCTTCAGGAACACGTGGTCGAACTCGGGGTAGCCGACGTCCAGCTGGCTGTCCTTGTTGGTCGAGCCGTCGGCCGCCAGCAGGGTTTCGCCGTTGTGCTCCACGCCCCAGTTGGCGCGGAAGGGCATGCCGCCCTCGGCCACCGGCTTGCTGATGTCGTACAGGATGGGCGTGCCCGGGTGCTTCATTTCCGGCGTGCCCCAGCACGGCCACGGCAGGCCGTAGTAGTCGCCCTTGCAGGGCCCGGAATCGGCCCGCATCGTGGTCGGGTTGAAGGTGTGCTTGTTCTCCATGTGGAGCTTGAGGCGCTCCGGCGAGCAGCCGGTGTAGCCGATGGTCCAGCAGGAGCGGTTGATCTCGCGCAGGATGTCCTCGACCACGGGCTCGTTGTGCACTACCTTGATGTTCTTGCACAGCTGCTCGGCGAAGCCGAGCTTGCGCGCGAACAGGTACATGATCTCGTGGTCGGTCTTGCACTCGAACAAGGGCATGATGACCCGCTCGCGCCATTGGATGGAGCGGTTGGAGGCGGTGCAGGAACCCTGGGTCTCGAACTGGGACGCGGCCGGCAGCAGGTAGACGCCGTCGGTGCGCCCGTGCATGGAGGCCGTCATGCTGGGGTAGGGATCGATCACCACCAGCATGTCGAGCTTCTGCATGGCCGCCTTCATGTCCGGCAGGCGGGTCTGGCTGTTGGGCGCGTGGCCCCAGTAGAACACGGCGCGCAGGTTGCTCGGCTGGTCGACGAACTTGTTCTGCTCGTTTACCGCGTCGAACCAGCGCGACACCGTGATGCCGGGCTTTTCCATCAGCTCCTTGGAGGCGAAGCGCGACAGGATCCAGTTGTAGTCGACGCCCCATACATTGGCGAAGTGCTTCCAGGAGCCTTCCGCCAGGCCATAGTAGCCCGGCAGCGACTCGCCGTTGGGGCCGACGTCGGTGGCGCCCTGGACATTGTCGTGGCCGCGGTAGATGTTGGCGCCGCCGCCCGGGACGCCGATGTTGCCCAGCGCCAGCTGCAGGATGCAGAGCGCGCGCACGTTGGCGGTGCCCACGTGGTGCTGGGTGATGCCCATGCACCAGACGACCGAGGATGGCCGGTTGGTGGCCAGCATCTCGGCCGCCATGCGCACCGCCGATTCCGACACGCCGGTGACGTCCGACACTTTATCTGGCGTCCACTTGGCGACTTCCTTGCGCACGTCCTCCATGCCGTAGGTGCGCTGGTTGATGAAGTTCTTGTCTTCCCAGCCGTTCTGGAAGATGTGCCACAGCATGCCCCACACCAGCGGGATGTCGGTGCCCGGGCGCACGCGCACGTAGTGGTGGGCGAAGCGCGCCGTGCGGGTGAAGCGCGGGTCGATCACGATCATCTTCGCGCCCAGTTCCTTGGCGTGCAGGAAGTGCAGCATCGAGATCGGGTGGGCCTCGGCCGGGTTGGAACCGATGAAGAGCACCGCCTTGCTGTGGTGCAAGTCATTGAAGGAGTTCGTCATCGCGCCGTAGCCGAAGGTCTGGGCCACGCCCGCGACCGTGGTCGAGTGGCAGATGCGCGCCTGGTGGTCGCAGTTGTTCGAGCCCCAGAACGAGACCCACTTGCGCAGCAAATAGGCTTGTTCGTTGTTGTGCTTGGAACTGCCGATCACCATCAGGGCGTCGGGGCCGGCGTGCTGGCGCAGCTGCAGCAGCTTGTCGCCGATCTCGTTGATGGCCTGGTCCCAGGAGATGCGCTGGTACTTGCCGCCCACCAGTTTCATCGGGTAGCGCAGGCGGTGCTCGCCGAAGGCGTGCTCGCGCACCGAGGCGCCCTTGGCGCAGTGGGCGCCCATATTGATCGGCGAGTCGAAGGCCGCTTCCTGGCGCACCCAGACGCCGTTGGCGACCACCGCATCCACCGAGCAGCCGACCGAACAGTGGCTGCAGATGGTGCGCTTGATCTCGGTGGGCACCGGCGCGTTGGGCACCGGGTCGGCGGCTTCGGCCGGTTCGATCACGTTCAGCGGCAGGTGCCGGGCCAGCGCGCCGGCGCCGGCGGCGACGCCGGCCCCGACCAGGAAACGCCGGCGCTTCAGCGCGCTGTCGTGCGTCGTCTTTACGAGGGACATGGACTGGCTCCTCCTGTTGCGCTCACCAATAGGCGGCGGACTGGTAATAACGTCGGATGTGATCGGTCTCGTGGTAGCCGCGCTTGGCCTGGGGCGCACTGGCGGGCGCGGCCGGCTTGGCTTCCTCGGCCTGGGTGCTGCCGGTGACGACGGCCAGGGCGCCCAGCGGCGCCGCCTTCAGGAAGCCGCGGCGCGATGGGTCCGGCGCCTGTTCCTGCCCGCCGGACGCCGCCGTTGCAGCGCTAACATCGACGCTGACGGCATTGGCCTCGACGCGGGCCATGTCGGTATGTTCAGTCATGGGTCTCCTCCCCGAGCACGAATGCTTCGGCCTCGATCGCCAGGAAAGTCCCGGCCAGCCGCGCAACGAGCCTGTAGTAGTTGGCGCCCTCGGCGCCGGCGATGTCGGCCACCGCGCGCTCGTACCAGGGCGCGATGTGGGCCTCGAAAAACTGCTTTTGCTCGGCCACCGGATGGCGGGCGATGCCCGGGCCGCCCGCGACCAGCACGCGCATGGTTTCGCACAGCGCGCCCAGGTGGTCTTCGAACTCCCCCACCCCGCGCACCCGGGCCAGCCTGAGGCGCGCCAGGTCGGCGCGGAGCTCGGCCAGCGGGGCGTCGTTGATGTAGCCGGACAGGTAGCGGGAACCGTAGGGATTGACGGGGGGCGAGCCGATGCTGACGAACAGCTGGCCGAACTCGTCGGCCACGGCTTGCGGGTCCATGACGGCGGAGGCCAGGGTCAGCTGCTCCCAGGCCTGTTCCAGGGCCAGTTCGCCGCCCTGGGCAATGATGGGGTCGCTTGAGGCGAGCGCCTCCAGCAGCTCGGCGTCCGGCGGAGCCAGCAGCAGCCGCGACAGCAAGGCATACAGGTCGGCGCGCGCCTGCTCCTCTCCACTCAGCGGGGGGGCCAGCGACTGGCCGGCGGGTCGGTCGAGAGTGGGCGCGCTCGGGATGGTCACTGTCCTGCTCTCCTGTTGGCAAAGGTTCATGAGAAGTGTATTCCTCCCGTGCAGGACAGCGCGCACGCTTGCTTCTTCAACGCATTCCCGCCGCCCGCATGATCATCCGCAGCACAAAGGCCACCAGCGCCAGGGTGGCGACCCCGCCCAGCCAGAGGGCCGCCATCCAGGCGAGGCGGCGCGCCCATTCGCGCCCGCTGGGCTTGCTCGCCTCCATCAGTGGTACCCCGCATCGGCCTTGACCTTGCCGCGGAACACCCAGTACGACCAGCCCGTGTACATCAGGATGATGGGCAGGATGAAGAGCGTACCCACCAGCGCGAAGCCCTGGCTGGCCGGCGGCGAGGCGGCTTCCCAGATCGAGATGCTGGGCGGCACGATGTGCGGCCAGATGCTGATCGCCATGCCGCTGTAGCCCAGGAAGATCAGTCCCAGGGCCAGTACGAAGGGCAGCCGGAAGGGTTCCTTCTGGGGCGCCCGCTTGAGCGAGCGCAGCAGCAGGAAGATGCAGGCCGCCACCAGGATCGGCACCGGCGCCAGGAACACGATGTTGGGGAAGGTGAACCAGCGGTCGGCGACGAAGGGGTCGCGCAGCGGGGTCCAGATGCTGACCGCGACGATCGCGAACAGCAGCAGCAGGGAAAACGGCCGCGCCACCTGGACCATGCGCGCGTGCAGCTCGCCCTCGGTCTTCATGATCAGCCAGGTGGCCCCCAGCAGGGTATAGGCGATCATCACGCCGATGCCGGCCGCCAGCGGGAAAGGCGCGATCCAGTCGAGCGGCCCGCCGGCATAGCTGCGGCCCGAGACCGCGATGCCGTCCAGGAAGGCGCCCAGCGAGACGCCCTGGAAGAAGCTGGCCACCACCGAGCCGCCGATGAAGGCCTTGTCCCACAGGTGGCGCTCGTGTTCCTTGGCCTTGAAGCGGAATTCGAAGGCCACGCCGCGGAACACCAGGCCGATCAGCATGAAGATCAGGGGCAGGTAGAGGCCGGACAGGATGATCGAGTAGGCCACCGGGAAGGCCGCCAGCAGCCCTTCCCCGCCCAGCACCAGCCAGGTCTCGTTGCCGTCCCAGACCGGCGCCACGGTGTTCATCATGGTGTCGCGGTCTTTTTTCCTGGGGGTGAAGGGGAACAGCATGCCGATGCCCAGGTCGAAGCCGTCCAGCAGCACGTACATGAAGACCGCGAAGAAGATGATGACGGCCCAGATGATGGAAGTGTCGATGCCCATGGCTTCAGCTCCGCGTCCGCTTGTCGTCGTCTGTATTTTCATCATTCGGCACGTCGGCCGCCGACATCGGGCGGCTCGGCGTGCGCTCCTCGCCCGGCCCGCCTTCCGGCGCGTGGGTCAGCTCGAAGTGCTGCGGGCCCTTGCGGATCATACGCAGCACGTAGCCAGTGCCGGCCCCGAACACGAACATGTAGGCGACCACGAACAGCAGCAGGGTCAGTCCCAGCGACACGGCGCCGTGGGGCGAGACCGCGTCGGCGGTGCGCAGCACGCCATAGACCACCCAGGGCTGGCGTCCCACCTCGGTGGTCACCCAGCCGGCCAGGATCGCGACCAGGCCGGCGGGCCCCATCCACAGGGCGAAGCGCTGGAAGGCGCGGTTGAGGAACAGCCGCCCGCCGCGCCGCAGGAACAGGCTCCAGGCGCCGAGGGCGATCATCAGGAGGCCCAGGCCCACCATCAGGCGGAAGCTCCAGAACACGATCAGGGAATTCGGCCGGTCTTCGCGCGGGAAGTCCTTGAGGGCCGGGATCTGGCCGTCCATGGTGTGGGTCAGGATGATGCTGCCCAGGTGCGGGATGCCGACCGCCAGCCTGGTGCGCTCCTCTTCCATGTCGGGGATGCCGAACAGCAGCAGCGGCACCGCCTCGCCGGGATGGTTCTGCCAGTGCCCTTCCATCGCGGCCAGCTTGGCCGGCTGGTGCTTGAGGGTGTTCAGGCCATGGAAGTCGCCGACGATGGCCTGGACCGGGGCCACCAGCAGGATCATCCACATGGCCATCGACATCATCTTGCGCACCGCCGGGTTGTCGCGCCCGCGCAGCAGGTGCCATGCCCCCGAAGCGCCCACCAGCAGCGCCGTGGTCAGGTAGGCGGCGATCACCATGTGCACCAGGCGGTAGGGAAAGGACGGATTGAAGATGATCGCGATCCAGTCCACCGGCACCATGCGTCCGCCCTCGATGGCGTAGCCCTGCGGGGTCTGCATCCAGCTGTTGGCGCCCAGGATCCAGGTGGCGGAGATCAGGGTGCCGACGGCGACCATGCAGGTGGCGACGAAATGCAGGGCCGGGCCGACGCGGTTCCAGCCGAACAGCATCACGCCCAGGAAGCCGGCTTCCAGGAAGAAGGCGGTCAGGACTTCATAGGACAGGATCGGGCCCATGACGCTGCCGGCGAATTCGGACAGGTAGCTCCAGTTGGTGCCGATCTGGTAGGCCATCACGATGCCGGAGACCACGCCCATGCCGAAGGTGACGGCGAAGATCTTCAGCCAGAAGTGATAGAGGTCGACGTAGACCTGGCGCTTGGTGCGCAGCCAGCACAGTTCGAGCACGGCCAGGTAGCTGGCCATGCCGATGGTAATGGCCGGAAACAGAATGTGGAAAGACATCGTGAAGGCGAACTGGATGCGGGCGAGATCCAGGGCGGACAGACCGAACATGGGTGTTCCTTCGCGCTGTGTCTGAGTGTTGAGAATCTAGCATGCTCATTGGGTGCGCACGGTTGGCGATGTCATTTTTGTATGCATTCGTGGTGTGCGAGCAAACTTGGGTCCCGGCCTTCGCCGGGACGACGTGCTGGGGGAGCGGACTGCGGAAACCATTTCGACACGCAGCCTAAAGACCGTCGTCCCGGCGAAGGCCGGGACCCAAGTTGACGTTGAAGTTCAACATAGGACGATTTGTCGCGCCGCCCAAGCGACAGCCCCGTCTATAATCTCCCCATACGCGTACTACCGGACTTCCCATGACCCAGATCGTCTCCTTCAAGACCGACCAGCCAGTGAACATCCAGGCCCTGAAAGCCAGCTGCTCCGCCTGCAGCATGCACCAGCTGTGCCTGCCGATGGGCCTGGAAGATGCCGACATCAACCGCCTCGACCAGATCATCGGCCGCCGCCGGCGCCTGGAAAAGGACGAGCGCCTCTATCAGATGGGGGAGCCCTTCCGCAACCTGTACGCGGTGCGCTTCGGCCACTTCAAGACCTACCAGGTCAACGCCGCCGGCGAAGCCCAGATCACCGGCTTCCAGATGGCCGGCGAGCTGCTCGGCATGGACGCCATCAGCGGCACACACCACTGCGACGCCGTGGCGCTGGAAGACAGCGAGGTCTGCGAAATCCCCTTCTCGTGCCTGGAAGGGCTGTTCGGCGAAGTCCCCGCCCTGCTGCGCCACTTCCACCGCATCATGAGCCAGGAAATCACCCGCGAGCAGAACGTCATGCTACTGCTCGGCAATATGCGCGCCGAGCAGCGCTTCGCGGTCTTCCTGGTCAACCTGTCGGCCCGCTACGCGGCGCGCGGCTATTCGCCCAACAGCTTCCAGCTGCGCATGTCGCGCGAAGACATCGGCAACTACCTGGGCCTGACCATCGAGAGCGTCAGCCGCCTGTTGTCGCGTTTCAAAAAGCAGGGCTGGCTGCAGGTCGACAAGCGCGAAGTCACCCTGCTCGATCCCGCCAAGCTGAAGGCGCTCGCAGCCGGCACCGACGTGTGCAGCCCGATGGCCTGAACGTGGACGGCAAGCTCCCAGTCGACCTGCACCTGCGCAGCTACGGTCCGCAGCCCCTGGGAGACCGTCACAGCTTCGCCCAGATCGTCCTGCCGGTCGCCGGCGAAGTCGACCTGGAAATCGAAGGCCGCGGACGCACACTCGACCTGCTGCACGCCGCCGTGGTCGCGCCCGGCGCCTGGCATACGCAATGGGGCGAAGCCGGCAACCAGTCCTTCATCCTCGACCTCGGCCCCGAGCTGCTGCACCGGGGTCCTTGGCAGCGCCTGCTCGAACGCCCCTTCACCCCGATCGGCGCCGCCGCCCGCAAGCTGGTCGAATTCATGAGCCTGGCCCGGAGCGACGCCGCCGCCCCGGCGCAGCTGCTGCAAGGCTGGACGCCGCTGCTGCTCGACACCCTGTCCCAGGAAACACCCCAGCCCAGGTCGCGGCTGGCGGCGCTGATGGCGCGCATCGAGGCCGCGCCCGGCCAGCCCTGGACCCTGGACGCCATGGCGCGCGCCTGCTCCCTGAGCGCGAGCCGCGTCCACGCCCTGTTCCGCCAGGAGACCGGCATGAGTCCCCACGACTGGCTGTTGCAGCGGCGCCTCGAGCGGGCCTGTACGCTGCTGGTGGCGACGCGCCGATCCATCGCCGACATCGCCCTCGAGACCGGATTTTCCGACCAGAGCGTGCTCACGCGCGCCATGCGCACTGCGATGGACACCACGCCTGCCGCTTACCGGAAGGCGGCGCGCGAGGATAAGCACAAAACGCAGTAGCTGGCGCCAAGACCCGTCCGCCCCGGTGGGCGAGAATCTCCGCTCTCAGGAGGTTCTCATGGTCATCAATCAGACATCGCTCGGCATCGGCTCGGGCATCCTCGCCGGCGCCCTGTGGGGCCTGGTCTTTCTCGCGCCCCAGCTCACCGCCGGTTTCCTGCCCCTGCAGCTTTCGGCCGGGCGCTACCTCGCCTACGGGCTGGTGGCGGTGGTCCTGATCGCGCCATCCTGGCGCCGGCTGCTGCGGGTGCTGTCCTGGAAGGAGTGGCGCGCCCTGCTGTGGCTGGCATTCACCGGCAACATCCTCTATTACATCTTCCTGGCCACCGCCGTGCAGGCAGGCGGCGTGGCCATGCCCTCGCTGGTGATCGGCCTGCTGCCCATCGCCGTCACCCTTGTCGGCACCCGCGACCGCCACGCGGTGCCGCTGCGCCGCCTGCTCCCCTCGCTGGCGCTGAGCGCCGCCGGGCTGGCCTGCATCAGCTGGCAATCGGTGTCGAGCACGGGCGCCGATTCCCTGCTCGGCCTGGGCTGCGCGGCCGGCGCCCTGGTCTCCTGGACCATCTACGCCGTCAGCAACAGCCGCTGGCTCGGGCGCCTGGAGGGCGTCTCCGGCCACGACTGGAACCTGGCGATGGGTGTCGTTACTGGCCTGGAGGCCCTGCTGCTGGCGGTCCCCGCCTTTGCCGGCGCGGATGCGGGCCACAGCAATGCCCAGTGGCTGCATTTCGCCGGCGTGGTCACCAGCGTGGCGATCCTGTGCTCGATCCTGGGCAACGCGCTGTGGAACGTGGCGAGCCGCGCCCTGCCCCTGAGCCTGATGGGCCAGATGATCGTGTTCGAGACCTTGTTCGCCTCGCTGTATGGCTTCTTATGGGAAGAGCGCTGGCCAAGCGCCCTGGAGTGGGCCGCGATGGGGCTGCTGGTGGGCGGCGTGGTGGCCTGCGCCCGGGCCCACGCCCGTACTGGCCACGGATGAGGTGCGCCAGTCCGGCGCGCGAACTGGCATCATGGCAGGACGATCCCGACAGGAGCAGACAAGGTGTGGTTGACACGAAGCTGGATGACGGTGCAGCAGGAATTCTCGGACCTGGGCAATGTGGAAGACATTACCCGCATCGTGCTGCGCCTGCTGGTGGCGCTGGTGCTGGGCGGGCTGCTCGGCTACGAGCGTGAATCGGTGGGCGCCTCGGCGGGCCTGCGCACCCACATGCTGGTGTCGCTGGGCGCGGCGCTGTTCGTGCTGATTCCCTTGCAGGCCGGGATGAATATCCAGGACCTGTCGCGGGTGATCCAGGGGATCGTGGCCGGCATCGGCTTCCTGGGCGCCGGCGCCATTCTCAAGCAGACCGACAAGGAAGACATCAAGGGACTGACGACGGCGGCCAGCGTCTGGCTGACCGCCGCCGTCGGCATCGCGGCCGGCATGGGGCGCGAGGCGACGGCGGTGTTCAGCACCCTGTTTGCCATCGTCGTGCTGACGATCATGCGCAGCGCGACGAAGGACCCGGCAGCTTAAGCGACTGCCTTGTCGGGCGCGCCGGCCTGGGCGGCCTTGACGCGCTCTTCCCAGTAGTGGGCGCCTTCGATGCCCAGGGCCTTCGGATCGAACTGCGGATCCTTGCCGGCCTTCTTCTGGCCTTCATAGTCGCGCAGGCACTTGAAGGCGGTCTTCTGCATCAGCAGGATGGCGACGATGTTCAGCCAGGCCATCAGGCCCACGCCCATGTCGCCCAGGCCCCAGGCCGCTTCCGCCGTCTTCACCGAGCCGTAGTAGGTCGAGCCGATGATGAACAGCTTGAGCACCAGGGTCATCCACGGACGGTTGACGGTGCGGTTGATGTAGGCGATGTTGGTCTCGGCGATGTAGTAATAGGCGACGATGGTGGTGAACGCGAAGAACAGCAGCGCCACGGCCACGAACAGCGCGCCGAAGCCCGGCATCACGTTTTCCAGCGCGGTCTGCACATAACCCGGACCCGAAGCGACGCCCTGCACGCCGGTGAACAGCGGGGCGCCGTTCGGCGCCTCGACGTTGTACTGGCCGGTGATCAGGAGCATGAAGGCGGTCGCCGAGCACACGAACAGGGTGTCGATGTAGACCGAGAAGCCCTGCACCAGGCCCTGCTTGGCCGGGTGGCTCACTTCGGCCGCCGACGAGGCGTGCGGACCGGTGCCCTGGCCTGCCTCGTTCGAGTACACGCCGCGCTTGACGCCCCACATGACCGCCAGGCCGAGGATGGCGCCGAAGGCGGCTTCCTGGCCGAAGGCCGAGGCGAAGATCAGCTTGATCACGCCCGGCAGTGCGCCGATATTCATGCCCACGATGACCACGGCCACCAGGATGTAGCCCAGCGCCATGAAAGGCACGACCACTTCCGCGAAGGTGGCGATGCGCTTGACGCCGCCGAAGATGATGAAGGCCAGCACGAGCGACAGGCCGATGCCGGTATACATGGGCTCGATGCCGGTGGCGGTCTTCAGGCCCTCGGCGATCGAGTTGGCCTGCACGCCCGGCAGCAGCAGGCCGGTGGCGATGATGGTGGCGAAGGCGAAGGTCAGCGCATACCACTTCATGCCCAGGCCCTTTTCAATATAGAAGGCCGGGCCGCCGCGGTATTCCTTGCCGATCTGCTCCTTGTACACCTGGCCCAGGGTCGACTCGACGAAGGCCGAGCTGGCGCCCAGGAAGGCCACCGCCCACATCCAGAACACGGCGCCGGGGCCGCCAAAGGTGATCGCGGTCGCCACGCCGGCGATGTTGCCGGTGCCGACGCGGCCGGCCAGGGTCATGGACAAGGCCTGGAACGAGGATACGCCCTGCTCCGAACTCTTGCCTTCGAACATCAATCGGACCATTTCCTTCGCGTGGCGCACCTGCAGGAAGCGCGTACGGAGGGAGAAGTACAGGCCGGTGCCCAGGCAGAGCGCGATGAGCGCCGGGCTCCAGATAACGCCATTGGCGGCGGTGACCAAGTCATTCAGAGACATGTTTTCCCTAGCAGAGCGGCAACGGGTGTGCCGTTATGAACAATCGATCGGCGCGGTAGCGCCACCTTACTTAAGAGTAATGCGCAGAAGTAAATGCGTGGACAGCATATCAACAACGGCAGCCGAATGCTACAGGCGTGCGCCACCGCACGGAACGCGACCTTATCGAGGCGTAATATCTTGTCAAAACACACACATTTTAATGAATCGCCCAACCCTATAAGGAGAGCACCATGAACAAAATGACCTTGGCAGGCATCATGATGGCAGTCACCGTGCTGGCTACCGGCTGCAAGAAGGACGTGGACGGCGACGGCAAGGGCCCGGCCCAGGAAGCTGGCGCAGCGATCGACAATGCCGGCCAGACCGTGGCGGAAGGCACCAAGGAAGCCGCTGCTGAAACCGCCGCCGCCGCCGAACGCGCAGGCGACCGCGTGGAAGCCGCCACCGAACGTGCAGGCGAGCGTATCGAAGCCGCCGGCGCCGAAGTGAAGCAGGAATCCAAGGAAGCCGCAGCCGAAGTCGGCGCAGCTGCCGACCGTGCCCAGGACGCCACCGGCCGCGCCGTGGAACGTGCTGGCGAGAAGATGCAAGACGGCAAGTAATACCGTCTAAGCGATCTCGGGAAACGGCGGACCATCGGTCCGCCGTTTTTCGTTTACGCCCTCTTTTGCTTGGCGATCCAGCCGTCGACCAGTTCGCCCAGCACGTCCAGCGGCACCGAGCCCGCGCCCAGCACCAGGTCGTGGAAGGCCGGCAGCGAGAACTTGTCGCCCAGCTCCTTGCGCGCCTTCTCGCGCAGCTCGACGATGCGCAGCATGCCGATCATGTAGGCGTTGGCCTGTCCCGGCCAGGCGACATAGCGCTCCACCTCCTGGGCGCCGATGCCGTAGTCGATGCCCTGCTGGCGGGTCCAGCCCTTGGCGTGCAGGCCGGTGTCGACCACCAGGCGGCGTGCCCGGAACAGCTCCGAGCCGAGCGCGCCGAGCAGGCCCGGCACATCGCCTTCGTACCAGTTCTGCTCCACCGCCAGGCGCTCGGTGTACAGGGCCCAGCCTTCGGCGTGGGCGCTGCCGCCACTGAAGATGCGCTGGCTGCGGAATTTCGGGATGCCGGTCAGTTCCTGCTGGATCGCCAGCTGGAAGTGGTGGCCGGGCACGGCTTCGTGGTAGGCCAGGCTGCGCATGCGGATCATGTCGAACTTCGGACCGCGCAACGGCACCCAGAAGATGCCCGGACGGCTGCCGTCCGGCGCCGGCAGCGAGTAGTGGGCGGCCGCCGAAGGCTCGGTCAGCGGCGGTTCGCGGCGCACTTCGACCGGGGCGCGCGGCTTCAGGTTGAACAGCGAGGCGCTGCGCTTCTCGGCGTCGCGCACCATCTCGCCGTAGCTGGCGATGATGGCCGGGCGCGGATCGCCCTCGCCTTTCGGCTGGAAGCGCTCGTCCAGCTGCTTCATGCGGGTTTCGATGTCACCCTCGAGCAGGCCGAGCGAGCGCAGGTGCTTGTCCATCTCGCCTTCGATGCGCGCCACTTCGCGCAGGCCGATTTCGTGGATCTGTTCCGGGGTGAGCTTGGTGCTGGTGTAGTTCTCCACCGCGCGGGCATAGGCGGCGGCGCCGTTCGGCAGGCGCGAGATGCCGGCCACGTCGCCGGTGCGCGGGTGGATCTCGGTCATGAAGTCCTTCACGCGGCCATAGGCCGGGCGGATCTTCTCTTCGACGATCCGGGTGGCGCGGGCGATCGCGGCGGCGCGCGCCTCCGGCGCCAGGTCCTTCAGCTCGGCGGTGCGCTGCTCGAAGGTCGTGACCAGCACGTTCTGGCTTGCCGCCGGCTTGAGGAAGTGGTCGACCTGGAACTGGGCGCGCTCGAGGATGAAGCGCGGCGGGATCAGCTGCTTGGCGGCGGCGGCGCGGCCGCGCGCCAGCGCTTCGTCCATGCGGGCGCCGACCTGCTCCAGGCGCGCCAGGTAGCTGTCGACGTCGGCCTTGTTGCGCAGCGGGTGGGTGGTGGTCATGAAGTTGACCAGGCTTACCTGCACGCCGCTGAACTGCGAGAAGATGAAGGAATGGTCCTCGAAGGGCTCGTTGGCGACCGTGTTCTGCAGCGACCAGCGCATCACGGCGGCCGAGATCTTCTGGCTGTCGTCCAGCGGCGCCGACTTGAACTTGTCCAGGCGCGCCAGGCCGGCCTTGGCCAAGGCGACCACTTTCTGGCGGTGGGCGGCGGTCAGGGGCGTCAGCTCGCGGTCCAGCTTCGCCTGCTCGGCGCCGCTGAAGTACTGGGTCATGGTCGCCAGCTGCGGGCTCAGGCGCACCCAATCCTCGGCGAACTTGTCGGCCCAGACGTCGAAGGCTTTATGCGGCTTGGCGGCAGTGGCCGACGCCGCGGCAGGCGCGGCGAGCGCGGCGGCCGGCAGGCTTACGCCGGCGAGGACAGCGGGAATGAACAGGGCGGCGATGGTGGCGCGCAGGCTGCGCTGGCGGGACGATGGCATCTCGGGGGTCTCTCTTCCTTATCGTTGATCTGTATGCAGTGAGCATCACTGCAGTTGCCGTCGAGGAATCTAACACGGAAGAGAACAAAGCAACAACGCGCGCTGTTGCCCGGCTGCGTACATACAGGTCCGCACCGGGCCGGCGCTCAGCGATCGGACTCGATCACCAGCGTTTCCAGCTTTGCCGGGCTCCAGCTGCCCGCCAGGCGCCAGTCGCGCGCGGCGCCTTCGACCACCACCTGCCAGTGGGTCGGCTCCAGCGCCGGCAGCGCCGCCGAAAAGCGGCCCTGGGCATCGGGCAGCGCTTCCAGCACCAGGTCCTTCCCAGGCTGGGTCGGATGCGCCAGGCGGATGTGGAAAGGCGCCACGACCGGCTTGCCGAAGCTGTCCAGGCGCCCCTGCAGGCGGCCGGACCGGGCGTCGTGGCGGGCCTCGAAGGCCAGCCCGAGGCTGCTCGCGACACGGTCGCGGCGCAGGTCCTGGTTGATCGCCTTGCCCTGCTTGTAGTAGTCGCCCACCACCAGCGCGTCCGGACGGCTGACGGCCAGCCAGGCCGTGATCGCGCCGGCGACCAGCACCAGCACCGGGCCGATCATCAGGAACCACGGCCAGCGGTGCTTGTACCAGGGTGCGGCGCTGCTACGCGGCAGCGGATGAATTGCGGTTTGCATCTTCAGCTCCTTCTTACTTCGGCACGATGAAGACGGCGTCCTCGGACACCGCCAGGTGCGGATCCGCCACCGAACTCACCGTGAAATCGATCCTGTTCGAGCCAGGCCTGGCCGCGCCCGGTTCGATGCGCACGCGCACCGGCACCGCACGCGTGCTGGCCGCGTCGATCTCGACCACCTCCTCGCCGGCCACGCTCACCGACGGAATGCCGGCCACGCCAATGTGCAGGCGCTGGGCCTGCTCGCTCGTGTTCATCACCTGCAAGCGGTAGACGTTCTCGATCATGCCGTCGTCCACTTCGCGGCCCATCGAGCCGCGGTCACGGATCACGTCCAGCTTGAGTGGATTGCGCAGCGCGATCGAAGCCGCCATGCCGATCACCAGCGCGGCCAGGACGCCGGTATAGACCAGCACGCGCGGGCGCAGCATACGGTTACGGATCGCGGCCGGGTTCAGCTTGTGCGCCAGGCCGTTTTCGGTGGCGTAGCGGATCAGGCCGCGCGGCTTGGCGATCTTGTCCATCACGCTGTTGCAGGCATCCACGCAGGCGGCGCAGCCGATGCATTCGTACTGCAGGCCCTTGCGGATGTCGATCCCGGTCGGGCACACTTGTACGCACATGCTGCAGTCGATGCAGTCCCCTGCCCCTTGCGCCTTGGGCCGGACATTGCGCGGTTCGCCGCGCGCCGCGTCGTAGGTGACGATCAGGGTGTCCTTGTCGAACATCGCGCTCTGGAAGCGCGCGTAGGGGCACATGTACTTGCACACCTGCTCGCGCAGCCAGCCCGCGTTGCCGTAGGTGGCGAAGCCGTAGAACAGGACCCAGAAGGTTTCCCACGGCCCGAGCGTAAATCCCAGCACGTCGAAGCTCAGTTCGCGCACGGGCGTGAAATAGCCGACGAAGGTAAAACCGGTCCACAACGCCACCGCGCCCCACGCCAGGTGCTTGGCGCCCTTCTTGCCGATCTTCTCCAATGTCCAGGGCTGACGGTCGAGGCGGATGCGGGCGCTGCGCGCGCCCTCGATCTTGCGCTCGATCCAGAGGAAGATTTCGGTGTACACCGTCTGCGGGCAGGCGAAGCCGCACCACACGCGCCCCGCCACCGCCGTCACCAGGAACAGGCCGTAGGCGCAGATGATCAGCAGCGCTGCCAGGTAGATGAAGTCCTGGGGCCAGAACACGATGCCGAACAGGTAGAACTTGCGGCTGGCCAGGTCGAACAGGACGGCCTGGCGGCCGTGCATGTTCAGCCACGGCAGGCCGTAGAACAGCAGCTGGGTGAGCCACACGCAGGCCCAGCGCAAGGACGCGTAGCGGCCCTTGATCTCGCGCGGGTAGATCTCCTCCCGCGCGGCGTACATGTGGATGACAGCTTCCTGGGGGGCGTTCATTTCGATGCCGTCTTGATCGTGGTGTCGTTGGACAGGCTCCACACATAGGCCGCCAGCACATGCACCTTTTCTTCGCCGAGGAACTCGCCGAAGGCTGGCATGGTGTTGGTGCGGCCCTTGCGGATGGTTTCCATCACCGTCTCGGCGCTGCCGCCGTAGAGCCAGGTCTTGTCCGCCAGGTTGGGCGCCCCCATCATCGGGTTGCCCTTGCCTTCCGCGCCGTGGCAGGCCACGCAGGCGGCGAACTTCGGCTTGCCGAAGGCGACCTTGACCGGGTCGGCCGTCAGGCCCGAGAGGTTGCGTACGTAATGCGCGACCGCTTCCACGTCCTTGTCCGAGCCCAGCGCAGCGCCCATCGCCGGCATCGTGCCGATGCGGCCGTTCATGATGGTGGCCTTGATGGTGGCTGGCTCGCCGCCATGCAGCCAATCCTTGTCGCTCAGGTTCGGGAAGCCCTTGTTGCCGCGCGCGTCGGAACCATGGCACTGCGCGCAGTAGTTCAGGAACAGGCGCTCGCCGATGGCCTGGGCCTGCGGGTCGGCCGCCACCGCCTCCAGGCTCTGGTTCGCGTACTGGGCAAACAGCGGGCCGAAATCTGCCTTGGCCTGCTTGAGCTCCGCCTGGTATTCGCCTTTCGAGTTCCATCCGAGCTTGCCGGCGTAGCTGCCCAGGCCCGGATACAGCACCAGGTAGGCCAGGCCGAACACGATGGTCAGGTAGAACATCCACATCCACCAGCGCGGCATCGGCGTATTCAGCTCGGTCAGGTCCTCGTCCCAGACGTGGCCGGTGGTTTTCTGCGGCTCGCCATTGGCGTCCAGCTTGACCTTGTGCACCGACTGCGACCACAGCAGGATGCCGCAGCCGAGGATGGACAGCACCGTGATGACGGCGATGTACCAGTGCCAGAAGCCGTTGAAGAAATCAGCCATGTTCGTGCTCCTCTTCCGTGAACTCGTCGGCGAAGGGCAGCGCCGCTGCCGCCTCGAAGTCCTTGTTCTTGTGGAGCACGTAGGTCCAGGCCAGGATGCCCAGGAAGGTGGTAAAGCTCACCACGGTCATCAGGCTGCTCGCGTTATCGAAAATCTGTTGCAGTGCCATCTCAGTTCCTCGTCTTGATCTGGGTGCCCAGGCCTTGCAGGTAGGCGATCAGGGCATCCTGTTCGGTCTTGTCGCTAAGCTCCGCCGGCGCGGCCGCCACCTCGGCATCCGTGTAGGGCACGCCGATGCGCTGCATGGCGCGCATCTTGGGCAGGATCTCGGCCGCGACCAGCTTGTTTTTCGCCAGCCACGGATAGCCCGGCATGTTCGATTCCGGCACCACGTCGCGCGGGTTGTCGAGGTGGGTGCGGTGCCATTCGTCGCTGTAGCGGCCGCCGACGCGGGCCAGGTCCGGGCCGGTGCGCTTCGAGCCCCACTGGAAGGGATGGTCGTAGACGAATTCGCCCGCCACCGAGTAGTGGCCATAGCGCTCGGTCTCGGCGCGGAAGGGACGGATCATCTGCGAGTGGCAGTTGTAGCAGCCTTCGCGGATGTAGATGTCGCGTCCCGCCAGGCGCAGCGGTGAATATGGCTTCAAGCCCGAGACCGGCTCGGTGGTGGATTTCTGGAAGAACAGCGGCACGATCTCGACCAGGCCGCCGAAGGAGATGACCAGGAGGACCAGGCCGATCAGGAGCCAGGGGTTCTTCTCGATCCACTCGTGGGTGAATTTCATTACATGCTCCTCAATGTCTTAAGCGTGGACCGCTGCGCCGGCAGCGGCCAGGTGCGGCTTGACGGGTGCGGTCGGGATGCGCGCGTCGACGTTGGCCGTGCCGCGCATCGTCATCCAGGTGTTCCAGGCCATCAGCGCCATGCCCGACAGGTAGAGGAAGCCGCCGGTGAAGCGGATCACGTAGTACGGGTAGGTGGCCTTGACGCTTTCGGCGAAGGTATAGGTCAGGGTGCCGTCCGGGTTCACCGCGCGCCACATCAGGCCCTGCATCACGCCGGCGATCCACATCGAGGCGATGTACAGGACGATGCCGATGGTGGCGACCCAGAAGTGGGTCTCGACCAGGGCCATGCTGTACATCTGCTTCTTGCCGGCCAGGCGCGGGATCAGGTAGTAGATCGAGCCCATGGTGATGAAGCCGACCCAGCCCAGGGCGCCCGCATGGACGTGGGCAACGGTCCAGTCCGTGTAGTGCGACAGCGAGTTGATGGTCTTGATCGACATCATCGGGCCCTCGAAGGTGGCCATGCCGTAGAAGGACAGCGAGACGATCATGAACTTGAGCAGCGGGTCCGAACGCAGCTTGTGCCAGGCGCCCGACAGGGTCATCATCCCGTTGATCATGCCGCCCCAGGACGGCGCCAGCAGGATCAGCGAGAACACCATGCCGATCGACTGGGTCCAGTCGGGCAGCGCTGTGTAATGCAGGTGGTGCGGGCCGGCCCACATGTAGGTGAAGATCAGGGCCCAGAAGTGCACGATCGACAGGCGGTAGGAATACACCGGGCGCTCGGCCTGCTTGGGGATGAAGTAGTACACCATGCCCAGGTAGCCGGCGGTCAGGATGAAGCCCACCGCGTTATGGCCGTACCACCACTGGATCATGGCGTCCTGCACGCCCGCGTAGACCGAATAGGACTTCATGGCGGACACCGGGATCGCCATGCCGTTCACCACGTGCAGGATGGCGACCGCCAGGATGTAGCCGCCGAAGAACCAGTTGGCCACATAGATGTGCTTGACCTTGCGCTTGACGATGGTGCCGAAGAAGACCACGGCATAGGCGACCCACACGACGGTGATCAGGATCGCGATCGGCCATTCGAGCTCGGCGTATTCCTTGCCGCGGGTGAAGCCCATCGGCAGCGAGATCGCGGCCGAGACCAGCACGGCCTGCCAGCCCCAGAAGGTGAAGGCGGCGAGTTTGTCGGAGAACAGCCGCACCTGGCAGGTGCGCTGGACCACGTAGTACGAGGTGGCGAACAGGCCGCAGATGCCGAAGGCGAAGATGACCGCGTTGGTGTGCAGCGGACGCAGGCGTCCGTAGCTGAGCCACGGGATGTCGAAGTTCAGTGCGGGCCAGGCCAGCTGCGCGGCGATGAAGACGCCGGCAGCCATGCCGATCACGCCCCATACCACGGTCGCGATGGCGAACTGGCGCACGATCTTGTAGTTATAGTTGAGACTGCTGTCCAAGATGCTCTCCTGAATAATCATATGGATGACAATCAGGAGTGTGCTTTTCTGAACCTTAAAAATCCTTGATGTGAATCAAATTGTTCTGTATCGGTTGAGGTATGGAGCGCAGTGTTGCGTCTTGGTGCACAGGCCGGCGATGCGATGCCGGCCTTACTGCACGAGGTCGTCGTCCCGCAGGATCCTCAGGGCTGGCCCTTCGAGATCCTCGAACTGCCCGCTGTCGGCCGCGCCGAAGAAGATCCACACCGCGAGCGCGACGAGGCAGATACTCAAGGGTATCAACAAGTACAAGGCTTCCATTCAGTCCGTCCTCAGCCGCAGGGCATTGAGCACCACCAGCGCGGAACTGGCCGCCATGCCGATACCCGACATCCAGGGGTTCAGCAAGCCCGACGCCGCCGCCGGAATCGCCACCAGGTTGTACACCGAGGCCCAGATCAGGTTCTGGCGGATCACCGCCAGCGTACGGCGTGCGGTGTCGGCCGCATCGGCCAGCGGCAGCAGCCCGTCGCCCAGCAGCACGCCGTCCGCATGCAGCTGGGCCAGTTCGGCCCCGCGCCCCATGGCGAAGGACACGTCCGCGCCGCTCAGCACGGCCGCATCGTTGATGCCGTCGCCGACCATGGCCACCACCGCGCCCTGCATCTGCAGGCTGCGCACGAAGGCGAGCTTCTCGTCCGGCAGCTTTCCGCCGAGGGCGGTGGCGATGCCGAGCTGGCCGGCCACGGCCTGAGCCGCGCCCTGCTCGTCGCCGCTCAGCAGGACCACGGTCTTGCCGCCGTCCTTGAAGCGCTGTACTACTTCCGCCGCCTCCGGCCGCAGCCCATCCGACAGGTCGAAGCGCGCCAGCCAGCCGCCGGTCGTACCCAGCCACACCGAGGTGGTCCCGGTCGGCGCCGCGGAACGCGCCACTCCCCCGGCCACGCCTTCCACGAAGGCCGCGCTGCCGAGACGGTACAGGCGACCGTTGATGCACCCCTCCACGCCCTGCCCCACAACATAGCGCAGCTGCTCGGCCAGGCCGGGCGCCGCGCCGCCGGCTTCGCGGATCGCCTGGGCGATCGGATGCGGGTTGTCGGCTTCCAGCGCCGCCGCGATGCGCAGGCAGGCCTCCGCCGTCTGGGCGCTGACCGGCACCGCCTGGCGCAGCACCGGGCGGCCAAGGGTCAGAGTGCCGGTCTTGTCGAACACGATGTGGGTGGCGCGCTCGAAGGTCTCGAGCGTGTGCGGCTTCACCGCCAGCACGCCGCGCCGCAGCAGGCGGTCGGTGGCGGCGGCCAGCGCGGTCGGCGTGGCCAGGGACAGCGCGCACGGGCAAGTCACGACCAGCACCGCCACCGCCGCCTGCCAGGCGCGCGCCGGCTCGACGGCTTGCCAGGCGAAGAACACGGCCACGGTCAGCACCAGCAGCGCCACCACCGACCAGGCGGCCACGCGGTCGGCCCACAGCGCCAGCGCCGGCTTGCCCTGCCCGGCTTTCTCGACCAGGCGCACCAGCATCGCCAGGGTGCTGTCGGTGGCGGTCGAGCTCACGCGCAGGACGATGGTCTGGGCCGCGTTGACGGCGCCGCCCGGCAGGCAGTCGCCCACCGTCTTGCGCTGGGTGCGGCTCTCGCCCGTGAGCAGGGCCAGGTCGACCTCGGTGTCGCCGTCGACGATGACGCCGTCGGCCGGAATCGCCTGGCCGGCCTTGACCAGCACCAGGTCGCCCACTTGCAGCGCGCCGGCGGCCACCAGCTCGGAATCGCGCGCCGCCGGGTCGCCGCGCAGGCGCAGCGCCGCTGCCGGCACGCCCTGCTGCAGGCGCTCGAGGGCGCTGGCGGCCTTGCGGCGCGCGCCCAGTTCCAGGTAACGGCTGCCCAGCAGCAGGAACACGAACATCGTCACCGAATCGAAGTAAACCTCGCCGCGGCCCGTGAACAAGGCCGCGCAGCTGCCGGCGAAGGCGGCGGCGATGCCCAGCGCCACCGGCACATCCATGCCAGGCAGCCCGCGTTTCAGGTCTTGCCAGGCGCCGCCGAAGAAAGGCTGGGCCGAGTACAGCACGGCCGGCAGTGTCAGGAATAGCGAGGCCCAGTGCATCAGCGCCGTCATCGACGCATCCATGGTGCCGTCGGTCGCCAGGTAGACCGGGACCGCGTACATCATCACCTGCATCATCGACAGACCGGCCACGAACAGCTGGCGGAACAGCTTCTTGCGCGCTTTTTCCAGCTGCTCCCCGTGCTGCCTGGCGTCGTAGGGGTAGGCGGTGTAGCCGATCATGCGCAGGGTGCGCAGGATGACGCTGGGTTTGCACTGCGCCGGATCCCAGCGGACGTGCAGGCGTTCGGTGGCGACGTTCAGGGTGGATTCGAGCACGCCCGGCATCTGGCCGAGGCGGCGTTCGATCAGCCAGACGCAGGCGGCGCAGCGCATTCCCTCGACCGCGAAGCTCGCCTCGTCCTGGCCTTCCTGGCCGTCGTAGAGCAGCAGCTCCGGCGCGTCGGCGCTGTGCTCGACGGGGGCCGCGTACTCGGTGCGCGTGGCGTAGTAGTCGGCGAAACCGCCGTCCACGATGGCCTGGGCCGCCGCCGCGCAGCCGGGGCAGCACATGCTGCGCGCCGCGCCGTCGACCACGGCATGCCAGCGGCTCGCGGCCGGGACCGGCAAGCCGCAGTGGAAGCAGCTGTCCAGTACCGCCACCGGCGCCGCCTCGCGCAGCGGCACCTCGGCCTGCGCCGGGACGTCGGCGCGTACTTGCGCCAGCACCGCGCTCATGCCGCGCTCCCCGTGCCGAAGCACACCAGATGGACCCAGCTCTCCGGCAGGCCGCCGGCGGCGCGCGCGAGGCCGGCCAGGCCGAAGCCGGCGATGGCCAGACCGCACAGCAGGCGCACGCGGCCCATCCGCAGCAGGCCGCGCAGGCGCTGGCCCGCCAGGCCGAGCGCGGCGAGCATGGGCAAGGTGCCCAAGCCAAAGGCCAGCATCACCGCCGCACCGTCCAGCGCGGAGCCGGACAGCATGGCTGTCACCAGCACGCTGTAGACCATCCCGCAGGGCAGCCAGCCCCACAGGGCGCCGGCGGCCAGCATGCGCCCTGGCGTGGATGGCGGTCCGACCCGGCGCAGCAGCGGGCGCACATGCCGCCACAGCGCCTGGCCGCCCTGCTCCAGCCGCGCCAGGCCGCGCCAGGCATCCATCAGGAACAGGCCGAGCGCCACCAGCATCAGGTTGGCCGCCCAGTAGGCGGCCTCCTGCAGGCCGGGTAGCGCCGCGAACCCGGCCGCCCCGCCCGCCAGCGCCCCCGCCGCCATGTAGCTGGCGATGCGTCCTGTGTTGTAGGCCACGACGTTGGCGGCGGGCGTGGCCGTCACCGTGCGCACCGGTACCGGGAAGGCCGGCGCGGCAGGCAGGGACGGACGGACGCCGCCGACCGACAGCGCGCCGACGATGCCGCCGCACATGGCGGCGCAGTGGACGCTGCCCAGCAGGCCGACCAGAAACACGGGAAACAGGGCGATACCTGGCATGTAGGCGGCCTCAGATGGTTTGCGAATGGCGCGGGCCGGTGCGTTCCGCCAGGTAGCGGTCGAACACCATGCACACGTTGCGGATCAGGAGGCGCCCTTTCATCGTGACGCTCAGCCATTCCGGCCCCAGCGTCACCAGGCCGTCGCGCTCGAGCTGGCGCAGCTGGGCCAGCTCGTTGGCGAAGTACTGCGCGAACACGATGGGAAAGGCCTGCTCGATGGCGGGCACCGAGAGCTCGAACTGGCACATCAGCTTCTGGATGATGGCGCGGCGCAGCAGGTCGTCCATCGACAGGCGGGCGCCGCGCGCCACCGGCAGCTCGTTGGCGTCGATGGCGTCGTAATACTCGTCCAGGGTCTTGACGTTCTGGCTATAGGTGGCGCCCACCGCGCTGATGCTCGACACGCCGCAGGACACCAGGTCGGTATCGGCATGGGTCGAGTAGCCCTGGAAATTGCGGTGCAGGCGGCCCTGGCGCTGGGCCACAGCCAGGTCGTCGCCCGGCTTGGCGAAATGGTCCATGCCGATATAGACATAGCCGGCCGCGCCCAGGTGTTCGATGCATAACTGGAGCATCCGCAGCTTGGTGTCGCTGTCCGGCATGTCGGCCGCGTTGATGCGGCGCTGCGGCTTGAACAGGTGCGGCATGTGGGCGTAGTGGTAGACCGAGATGCGGTCAGGGTCGGCGGCGACCACCTTGTCCAGGGTCTGGCGCATGCTGTCCAGGGTCTGTTTTGGCAGGCCGTAGATCAGGTCGATGCTCACCGAACGAAAGCCCGCCGCGCGCGCCGCGTCGATCACGGCCCGCGTTTCATGCTCGGGCTGGACGCGGTTGACGGCCTGCTGCACGTCCGGGTCGAAGTCCTGCACGCCCAGGCTGATGCGGTTGAAACCCTGGCGGCGCAGGCTGTGCACGCGCTCGGCCGAAACGGTGCGCGGATCGACTTCGATCGAGTATTCGCCGCTTTCGTCGGGCGCGAAGCGGAAGCTGCGGCGCAGGTGTGCCATCAGGTCGCCCATCTGCTCGTCGGAGAGATAAGTCGGGGTGCCGCCGCCGAAGTGCAGCTGCTCGACCTCGTTCATGCCGGCGAACAGCAGGCCCTGCATCTCGATCTCGCGCTTCAGGTAGGACAGGTAGAGCGCAGCCTTGTCGCGGCGCTTGGTGACGATCTTGTTGCAGGCGCAGTAGTAGCACACCGTGTCGCAGAACGGAATGTGCAGGTAGAGCGAGAGCGGACGCTTGCTGCCGCGGGTGCGCACGCCGGCGACAGCGTGCAGGTAGTCGCGGTAGCCGAATTCGGCGCCGAAGCGGTCGGCGGTCGGGTAGGAGGTGTAGCGCGGGCCGGACTTGCTGAGCCGGCCGAGCAGGTCAGCGTCGAATTCGACGCTGGGAGTGAATACGAGTGGGGCCGAGGGGGCCGAAGACGGAAGCGCTTCAACGAGCATGACAATAAACTCCAGCTGCTGGCCGCATTGCGGAAATGCAATGCGACACGATCAGCTTGCAGTTTATTGATCTGCTTCGGCCAAATCCTTGACTTGCATCAAATACGGCCGAGACTGCCGTACGGGCATGCGCATTCCGTCATCGAACTTGAACACGGAGAGGGCCTGGACCAGCTGTGCAGCCTCGTCGGCGACGCTGCCGGAGGCCACGGCCGATTCCTCGACCAGGGTGGCGTTCTGGCGCGTGATGCTGTCCAGCTGGGCCATGGCGGCATTCACCTGGGCGATGCCTTCGCCCTGTTCGCGGCTGGCGGCGGTAATGGCGTGCATGATGGCGGCGGCGTCGCGCACCGAGGCGACCACCTCGCGCATGGTCTGGCCGGCGTCGCCCACCAGGGCGTTGCCCTGCTCGACGTGCTGGCCCGAGGTCTCGATCAGGGCCTTGATTTCCTTGGCGGCGGCGGCCGAACGCTGGGCCAGGCTGCGCACCTCGCCGGCGACCACGGCGAAGCCGCGCCCCTGCTCCCCTGCCCGCGCCGCTTCGACGGCGGCGTTCAGGGCCAGGATATTGGTCTGGAAGGCGATGCCGTCGATCAGGCCGATGATGTCGGCGATGCGGGTCGAGGACTCGCTGATCCGCCCCATGGTATTGCCGACCCGCTCGACGGCGTCGCCGCCGCGTCCGGCCACGGTGGAGGCGCCCACCACCAGCTGGTCGGCGCGCACCGCGTTCTCGGTGTTCTGGCCTGCGGCCGCGGCGATCTGGCCCAGGCTGCTCGCGGTCTGCTCCAGGCTGGCCGCCTGCGCCTCGGTGCGCCCGGCCAGGTCGCTGTTGCCGGCGGCGATGGCGCGGGTGGCGTGCTCGATCGAACCGACGTTGCGGCGCACGTCGCCGACGATGGCTTTCAGGTTGATGTTCAGCTGGCGCAGGGCCAGCTGCAGGCGGCCGATCTCGCCGTTGCCGCCGCTGCCCTCAATGTCGCAGCTGGTGGCCAGGTCGCCGCCGGCCAGCGCGTAGACGGCGCTGGTGGCCTGGCTCAGCGGACGGGCGATGGAGCGGTGCAGGTCCGCCCATGCGGCCAGGGTAGCCGCCGTGCCGAGGGCGGCCAGCGCCTGCCAGGCGCCGCTGTCGGACGTGGCGCCAAGGCCGGCCATCAGCGCGGCCTGGGCCGACATCATCAGGCCCAGGCGGCGCGTGAGCGGCAGTTCGCGCAGGGCCGCCACTTTCCTGCGCCAGCCGGCGCGCACGGCCTGGCCGCGCACGATCACCAGGTGCTTCGCTTCGCCGCTGCGGATCTTGCGGTACAGCTCCTCGGCGGCGCGCACCTGCTCGCGCGTTGGCGCGGTGCGCACCGACATGTAGCCGGTGACCCGGCCGGCTTCCTTGACCGGCACCACGTTCGCCACTACCCAGTAGAAGTCGCCGTTCTTGCGGCGGTTCTTGACCAGCCCGGTCCACGGCTCGCCTGCCTGCAGGGTCCGCCACAGGTCGGCGAAGGCTTCCGGGGGCATGTCCGGGTGGCGCACCACGTTATGGGCCTTGCCCAGCAATTCAGACTCGTCGAAGCCGCTGACCTCGACAAAGCTCGGGTTCACGTAGGTGATGCGGCCCTTGGTGTCGGTCTTCGACACGATGGACTGGCCCTCTTTCAACAGGTACTCGATGCCGGTGACCGGCTGGTTGTTACGCACGACACTTCTCCTTGTGTTGCCGAATGGCAAAATTCCAAGGTTTGCATTCTACTGAGCGGCATTCACAAAATTTTTGACCTAGATCAAAAAGCTCAAACAAGTTAGAAAGTAGCGGCAACAATACTTAGCAAAAGAATCTTGAAGAGTCGAACTCGCCTCGGTCGGTCAAACCTTTCCTGATGTCGCGACGGAAGAGGTAAGCGTTGCACCGCACGACGTCTTGTGTCCTTGGAAAGCCACCGGAATCCCGTCGACGAGCACCACCGGATCCCCTTCGGCGATCACGCACGGCGAGTGGCCGTTGATCGGGCAAACGCACGCATCCCCCTTGCGGGCTACCGCGATACCGTGGACAAACGCGGTGCCGGAGGCGGCGATCACCTTGCCGCCGTGGCTGGTCGAGTCTCCAAGTCGGATTACACCTTTCATGGTCATCCTCCACAGTCGTCATAAAAAGCTGTTCGCTTGGGCGGGTGGGCAGCCCGAATCTATCGATCAGCCAGCCAACGCCAAACGGTCAAGCCATATGCGGATCCGAGGTTGGCCATCGATTCGCCTGCCTGATAGGTTCGCGGCAGTGCATCAACGTCCAGCGGTTGCCAGACACCTGCTTTTGGGCAGGGTTCCCCTGCCTTGGCTCGCAGGTCGCCATCGTTCTTAGCTTGACGGTTAGAGAGAATGACCGGGTGCCATTCCGTTGCCACTGCAAGTGTCTCAGGGGTGAAGTAATTTCCGCCGCCAGGGTAAGGTCCGCGTTCCTCTGCCGTCTTTATAAACTGATATACAGGTTGCATTCTCAATCCCCTGATGGCGAAGGTAAGGCTATGGTGGGCCAAGCCCGTGCCGGGGTACCAGACACCCGTCCACGGCACCTCTTCTCCGGTCCGGCATGTGATCGACCTGTCGATTACATACTCCAGGAGTGGATCGGGGAGTTTGGGAAACAGCGGTTCGTTAAACCAAGTAAAACTCCGGTTATATACTCCTACAATCTCCTCACCTGGAAAGCCATCATCATCATTCCGTCGTTCAGCCCACTCGGGATCAAGGGGATCCAGCTCGAAGAAACTCCCTGCTCCTGCAAATGCATTGGTGAGTGCGCTGTTGATCACGCGGGCATAGGCCGCCAATCGATCAACCCGAACGTTACTAAATTCGTTGTATTCGGCTGCAGTCATCCAGCTATGCAAAGGCTGCTCCATGATGCCTCGTATGTCACCTCTAATGCAGTCGGAAATTTCCCACATCAATTCGTAGTCACCCAGCCGTGCCAATTCAGCGCCACGTCTAAAGTCGCGCGCGCGCTGTTTGAACTTATCAAAAATTTGGTTGTTTCTACCAAAATTTACGACCTGCCTTGAGACAGCGAGAGTGCCAAACCACTCCATAGTCGCATCGCATTCGCGGGCAGCTCCTTCAAAGAATTCAGCCGACGTGAACAAATTCCAGATGGAGGCCTCCAAGTTTAGATTTCGCATGTATTCGTTCTCCTCGTCGAATAGGTTACGATGCGGTAGGTGCAGTAAGTAAAATTCTTTGAGCTTCCTGGGGTGTATAGTCCGTCGCGCCCCATCCAGTTTCAATCGGTCCCTTTATACGTCGGTCCGTGATTCGGGCACGAAGTTTTGTAGGGGCTGTCGCACCGGTCACGTCAGTAAAGTCGACTCGGCGATCCTCATTGCCGGCACCATCCATAAGAGGCTTGCCAGTCACCCGATCAATTCTCGGCATGGCCTTTACCATCTCATCTCGGCTACTTGGATAGAATAAGACCTGCTCTCCACCGCCCTCCAAGTAATAGTCGGTTCCCTCGAGCTTCTGGCTTGCGGCGGGGCCGCGCCAGACGGGCAACGATTCACCCGCTTTAATCTCATATTCGACAACCCAGCCATTCTGGTTCCAATCCGGCTTGACGGCAAACCGGCTACGCCACCCATCCCGGTCCTTGATGGCCTTGAATTCTGCTTCGGTCATCCAAAAGATGCCTGCGCCTTCATTGGAAGGATCCACGACACGATACAGCTTCGCTGGTCCTTTGATCGCGTCAGCTCGCATCCCACCCTTAGCTTTTGAGAACGTTGCAATCATCCAGTCCTGAATCCGTGGGTGGTCCGGGTGAGCGTTGACTAATGCTTGCGTTCGAAGATCCTGGGGCTTTAGTGGTGGGAACTTCATTGTGCGCGGTCGCTTTTTCGCCCATTTCGGCGGTTTAGCGTTGATCAGCCTGGCTGCCCCCGCTTCGGAGATAGGAGCAATCCATCCCCGATTCGTTCGATAGACCTCAACCTTCAGCGCCTTGTCTTCCAGCCTTTTGGCAAAGATCTTCAGCACGGTCCGCACTGGCTGGGTGAATGACTGGATCGCGCCGCTCATCGCTTGTCGCTTCGCCTCGATGTTCTTCAGGAGATCATCGATCCGCTCACGAACCGTGCTTGGCACAATCGGCCGTATCCTCTCCAGCAAGCTCTTCAGGTCATTGAACTTGTCGTTCAACAGCCCTCCGAGCACCGCGGGACTGAGTTTGTCCGCCGCCTCACGAATAGTCTTCGAAACGAACTGGTAAATATCCGGCAGCTTCCCATCCGTCGCCCATTTCGCCACGCGGTTGTGCTGCAGGAACTCGGTGATTTTCGGCAGCGCGGCATCGCAGGCCCGGTTGGCGGCTGCCACCAGCTTGCTCGCATTGGCGATGTCGTCCGCATGCTTGATCAGCGGCTTCAAATAGACCCAAGTCAAGCGCAGTGCACCTTTGACGACGGTCCCGACTTCCGGAATGAAGCCGACCACCGTTGTCGCGATGAAGAACAAGGTGACCTTGTTGGAAGGGTCTTTACGATACTCTCGGAGATTCGCACACAAGTCGCGCAGGTCGCACAGGGTATCTACAATCGGGATCAGCGATACGACCAAGTCGAAGCCGATTTGCCCGGCCGACCGCTCGGTACTGAAGTCGCCCTGGAGCGCGCCCCAGATCCACTCGCCCAAACCGACATCGTCCGGCTTTTCCTGCCCGTGGACTTCGTTCAGCGCGTCGAGGGTTTCGTCGGTGTCCGCCATTATTTCCCTCCGCGGTTCTGGGGCGCATTGACCATGTTCGGTTCCTGGGCCATGAGCGGTTCGAGCTTGGCCATCAGGTCGGCGACCACCGGCCGCGGTTCGTCTTTGGCGGAGGGTGAGTTGTGATAGACGAGCTTGTCGACCGTGTCCGGCAGGTTGCGCTCTTCAGCCATGCCATTGCCGTCGAGCGTTCCCTGCTTTTGCTGGCCGTTTGCGAAATACAAGGTGTAGGGCACGCCGGCCATCGGCGCCCCCTGGTAGCCATCCAGGTCGAGCTTCAGCCAGTTGGTATGGTCCGCCGCCGGGAAGAACGGCAGCTGCGTCTCTTGTTCGGCCGGGCCATCCCACTTGTGCACGCCCGCCTTGACAGTGAAGGCGCCACTACAACCAAGCTCGATGTTGCCCTCGGCGATTTTGAGATACGCGCCGCCGCAAGACAGCGTAATGCTCTTCTTGGCCGCGATCACGATGTCGCCCTGGCTGGCGCTGATCCTCACGTCCTGAGCGGCGGCGATGCCGATGCTGTCCTGCTGGGCCTGCATCTCCAATTTGCCGGCACGCGCAATATGCTTCATGCCATCCTGATGCGAGAACAGCGACATGCCCTGGCCGGCCTGGATGTTCACACGCTGTCCGGCAACGGCCTGGATATGCTGCTGTGCCACGATATTCTGTTGGCGGCCGCTGTAGCTGACGACCGACTTCGGCGATGCGTTCACCAACCCGCCCTCGGAATACTGGGCGATCAGCGGCGCGCCAGCTTGCTCCGCATCGGCCAGGTCGTCCGCCAGCTGACGATGCGGCGCCAGGTCGACCGGCATGGCCTGGTGCTGCTCCGCGAACTCCCCCATTTCCTTCAGCAGTCCTTGCGATGCTTCGAGCAGGGCTTGCAGCGGTTTCCGTTCCAGTTGCTTCCCTGTCGCGCCAAGCATTGCCTGGGTCGTCAACAACATCAGTTTCGCAGCACGCAGCACGACGGACTGGTCACTGCGCAATTCCGCGCCCTCGCCGCGAGCCTGCCCCTCACCGTTTCGTCTCGGGTGCGTCAGCCATCCGAGGTTCAATTGGCTGTGCCCATGTTCACTGGCCAGTTGCGCACTGATCTGCCCGGGTGTGTCATCCAGCCGCAACTGGTTGTAGCGCATCCCCTGGACTTCCTTGCTCTTGATGCCGGCGACAAAACGGTTGCCGGGCAACCGACCCGCATGGCTGAACGCCGGGGGAGCCGCCAAGCCACCGTGCACGCGTCCCACGACGATGGGCTTGTCCGGGTCTCCGCCAAGGAAATCCACCAGGACCTCAGCGCCGACACGGGGCAGGCTGCTGCTTCCCCAGCCGTCGCCGGCCCAATGCGAGGCAACGCGTACCCAGGCCGAGTCCCGATCGGTGTTGCTGGCGCCCGCTCCACCGGGATGGTCTTGTTCGCGCATGCCGGGGAACCGCAATTTGATGCGGCCAAGCTCATCGCAATGCACTTCTTCCCCAGGAGGGCCGACTACCAGAGCCGATTGCAAGTGGACAGACGGCAGATCGGTGCGCGGATCGTAAGCCGGCACGATCGGTATGCCGCGCCGGACACATGCGAAGCGGTTGGTGTACCGGACATCGCGCTTGCCGCTGGCATGGTCGAGGGCGACTTTCGATACTCCCTGGCGCCAGGCATTGGCGGTAAACAGCCGCTCCGCCCGCTCGTCGAAGTCCTTAGGAAGGTTGCCTTCTGCCGCCAAGAACAGCTCCGTCACCACGAATTCGCGCTCCTGGCCCCGGTGCGTGTCGATGTCCGGATGACCATCCAGTCGAAACCATTCACCGACACGCAGGTCGCGGACACCGCTCTCCCCGTAAAAGCACTTGGTCTCATACTCAAGACGCTGCATTCGGAGGTCGCCCAGCCTGCGGTAGTCATTGCTGTCATCCCCGACATGCGGTGCGTCGATCTGGTGGTCGTCCAGGTTCAACGCAAACTGGTTCCCGGCCTTTCCCTGTTCGATGATCGCGGTCGATTGCGCAAGCATCATGCGGCCCTGGCGGTAGTCCCAGCTTTGCCGGGTCAGGCTGCCCGCCTTCAGGTGCCGCGCAGCGCACCAGTTGAAGACGGCATCACGCGCTTCGGTGCCGGCGTCCCGATGAAAGCGCACCGTTCCCGCTGCATTTTGTGCCAGCGACAGCGGCGCATCGAACAGCACCAGCGTATGTACCGGGCTGGCGGTATCTTCCGATACACGGTGACGGCCGGGCCGGATAAACCAGGCAATTCCCTGCCGCTTCCAGAGCCGCCGCAAGAACGCAGCATCGGACTCGTTGTGCTGCATGATGAATTCACGAGGCGGGTAAATGTCCCTGATGCCCAAGGTGTCGACCTCGAATGCCGCGGCGAGAATCGGGTTAGTGGCGCGCCACTCACCTACCAGGGCTGCAGAAATGTCGACTTCGTTCATATTGCGGAAAATCCGCGTGTTGACGCGCTGTTCCATCAAGCTCAACGCGTCGGACACGACCAACTGATACGAAGCCAATCCGCCGTCGCTTTGTCCAGCAAACGCTTGGGACACGATGCCACACACCGTACGCAAATGACCTCGATCGGTCACAAACTGGAGTTCCGCTGACAGCGCAATGAGTTCTTTCAACGGCAAGGCTGCTTGTGTGGAAACGCAGAGCAACCGATATTCAATGCCGCCGCACATCGTCTCCTGGCCATAGGCGTGCTTGATGTGCAGGAGGTCTTTCACGATGGCGCCTTGGTGAGCAAGACGCAGACGAATCGGCCGGTGCAATTGTGTCAGGCCGGACGACAGCTCGGCCACGTTCAGGACATTCATGTGTGATCTCTTCGTGGGGAAAGATTGCACAAGAAACATGCCATTCAAGACACTTCCTGACATTGACGATTATCATTGCGACGTAGTGCGCCAACTCATTGGATTTCTTAACTGTCATACCCTTGGATGGATAACCTCACCCACTCCCTCGTCGGCCTGGCGCTCGGCGAACTGGTCGAGCGCGCGCTGCCGGCCGAACCCGATCCCATGCGCGGCCGCACCCGGCGCCGCGCCCTCCTCACCACTGGTCTGCTCGCCAGCAATTTCCCCGATCTCGACCTGATCCTCACCCCGCTCCTGGCGCCGCCGCTGGGCTACCTCATGCATCACCGCGGCCATACCCACACCTTGCTCTGGGGCCTGCCCCAGGTGGCGCTGCTGCTCGCCCTGATGTGGCTGCTCAGGCCGCGCGTGCGGCGCCTGCTACTGGAGAGCCGCACGGCGCGGCGCGGACTGATCGCCACCGGCGTGCTGGGGATCGTCCTGCACATGGGGTTCGACGGGCTCAACGTGTATGGCGTGCATCCCTTCCATCCCTTCGATGCGCGCTGGCTGTATGGCGACCTGGTCTTCATCGTCGAACCGGTGTTTTGGACCGCCTTCGGGACGGCGATGGCGATGGTGGCCACCCGGCGCGGGCGCTGGCCGCCCCTGGTCTTGCTGGCCGCGGCATTCGCTGCCTTCGCCTGGATGGGCTTCCTGCAATGGGGTTCGCTGGTTCTGCTGGCCGGGGTCGCGGGTGCGGTCATGCTCGCTGCAAGGCGGAGCGGCACCGCCGCCCTGGTGACGGCGGTGCTGGCCTGTATCGGATTCATCGGCGTGCAGGCGCTGGGCGCGCATCTCGCCCGCGCGCAGATCCGGGCCGAACTGGCCCAGCGCGATCCCGGCGGCCGCGTGCTCGACCTGCCGCTCTCGGCCTTCCCGTCGAATCCGCTGTGCTGGGCCTTCGCCACCGTCAGCGACGACGCAGGTGCGGGAAGCTACGCCGTGCGCGTCGGCGTGCTGAGTCTTGCTCCCGATCTGAATCCGGTGTCGCAGTGTCCGGCGCGTTTCGGTGGCCAGCCTGGCGGCCGGACTACGGCCCTGGCATGGCGGATGGAACACACCGGGAGCCTGGCCGGGCTGCGCGCACTCCAGCGCAACAACTGTCATTTCGACGCCTGGACCCGCTTCGCACGCGTGCCCTCGCTGGCGGGCGGCAATGCCACGGACCTGCGTTTCGGCGAACCGGACCAACCGAATTTTTCGACCCTGCCCTATGCCCGGCTGGCAGGCCAGCCTTGTCCCACGCCTGTGCCAGCCTGGGGACGGCCGCGCGCTGACCTACTTGGACTGGGTGCCGGCTAGACCGGTTGCATATCTAATGCCGGGTCAGGCTCGGGACGCGTATGATCGCAGGGCAGCGATGCTGTCCTGATGAGTTTCTAGCGGGGGGAAGACGATGAATACCGAACTGACGATACTTGGATGGACGCTGGTGCTGGCCCTGGTCCAGATCCTGCTGCCGGCCCTGCTGCGCACCCAGGAGACGGGTGCGGCCTACAACGTGGGCGCGCGCGACGGCGAAGCGCCGCCACCGCGGCCGGTCACGGCCCGCCTGCAGCGCGCCCAGGCCAACCTGTTCGAGACCCTGCCGCTGTTCGCGGCGGCGGTGCTGGTGGCCCACTCGGCGGGTCGTCTTGGCGAGCTCACGCTGTGGGGCAGCTGGCTTTACCTGGCGGGCCGGATCGTCTACGTGCCGCTGTACGCGGCCGGGGTGCCGGTGGTGCGCACCCTGGTGTGGACGCTGTCCCTGGCGGGACTGGGGATGGTGCTGGCGGCGATCCTTATTCCTTGACCGCTTCGACCGGGATGGTGAGGGTCACTTCGTCGCCGACATAAGGCGCGTACTTGCCGGCGTTGAATTCGCTGCGCTTGATCTTGGTGACCGCGTTGGCGCCGCAGGCGTCCTTCTTGAGCATCGGGTGCGTCATGCACTGGAAGGACGTGACGTCAAGGCGCACGGGCTTGGTCACGCCCTTGATGGTCAGGTTGCCGTCGACCGAAGCCAGCTTGTCGCCGTCAAAATTCAGCTTGTTCGACTTGAAGGTGATGGTCGGGTACTTCTTGGTGTCGAAGAAGTCCTCGGCCTGCAGATGGCTGTTGAAGACCGGGAAGCCGGTGTTCACGCTGGTCGTATCGATCACGACGTCCACCGAGCCGCTCTTGGCAGCGCGGTCCAGCACGATCTTGCCGCTGGTCTTGTCGAAGCGGCTCACCTGGTTCGAGTAGCCGAAGTGGCTGTACTCGAAGCGCGGGAAGGTGTGGCTGCCGTCGATCACAAAGGTTTCAGGAGCGGCGGCGGCGCCCAGCGACACACCGGCGGCGACCAGGAAGGCAAACAGTTTCTTCATTCATGACTCCAATTCGTTGAAATGCCGCGTCACCTTGGCGCAACAAGGCCGGCGACGCTGGAAACCATGATTATGCGTCGTTCCGGATGAGTGTTCGCACAACAAATCCGGCAACTATGTTCAAATTATTTGAATGCGCTTCCGGCCCGGCGCCGTCCGTTCACCCAGCAGCGCGGCCCGGGTGACGGGACTGCGCACCTGCTCCAGCCACCACTGCAGGGCCTTGCCCCGCCCGCTGCGGTCGTTGCGCCAGACGCAGTAGAAGGTCAGCCGGTGCTCGGGACGGTCCAGGCGCCGCGCGACCAGGGCGCCGCTCTCCAGGTGGGGACGGGCCACCGGCAGCGGCAGATAGCCCACGCCCAGTCCGCGCAGCTGGGCCTCCAGCTTGGCGCGCGCATCGCTCACGGTGAACACTTCCTGCCCGGCCAGCAGGCCGACGCTCAAGCCGCCGCCGCGCGCGCCGGAATCGGCCAGCACCACCGCCCGGTGGGCGCGCACCGCATCCTCGCCCAGCGGTTCCGGCAGCGCGGCCAGCGGATGCGAGGGGCTGACCGCGAACACGAACTCCATCGTGCCCATGGTTTCGCGCTGCAGCCCGACCCGGTTGCGGGTGTCGAGCGCCACCCCGAGCGCCAGGTCGGCCTGCCCGCTCAGCACCGCATCGAGCGTCCCGGACAGGGTCTCCGAGCGCAGCTTCAGGCGCGTCGGCGCCTCCAGTGCGAAGAAGGCGGCGCACAGTTCCATCATGGTGTCGCGGTCGATCACGCTGTCGACCGCGATGCTGAAATGCGATTCCCAGCCGGTGGCCACGCGCTTGACCCGGTTGGCGATGGCGTCGACTTCGTCCAGCAGGCGTGCGCCCTCGCGCAGCAACTCGGCGCCCGCTTCGGTCAGGCGCGCGCGGCGCGAACTGCGGTCGAACAGCAGCGCGTCCAGCGCTTCTTCGATCACCCGCACGCGGTAGGTCAGCGCGGACGGCACCATGCCGAGCGCGCGCGCGGCGGCCGCGAAGCTGCCATGCTCGGCGATCGCTTCGAGCATGGCCAGGGAGGCGGGTGTGAGGGCGTCGCGGGCGCTTGTCATGGAGGATTGGTTCAAATAGTTTGAATCATGCCAGCGCCCGCCGGTCCCGGCAAGCGCAGCCTGCAGCGGAGTTCCGTGCGCCGTACAGCCACGATTTATGGCAGCCGGCGCCGGAATCGCACGAAATCGCTGGACGCCGGCGCGCGGAGGGCTCATATTAGTCTTATCAGTTCAGCAATTCCCTACCCCATTCGGAGACAAGGAAGAACGGAGGCCTGCCATGGAAGCCGGGTTCCACGCCATCGACAGCGACTGGTGCCGCATCGCGTTCGAGCGCGCTCCGGCGCCGCTCGTCGTATGCGACAGCGCGTCCCTGCACGTGCTGGGAGCCAATGCCTGCGCCGGCGCCACCTATGGCTACACGCCCGAGGAATGGGCGCAAGCCGACCTGCTGGCCCTGTTCGAAGCGCCTGACCACGAGCGTGTCCGGGCCGCCGTGGCGGCCGCCGCGCGCGACGGCGAGGCCCAGCTGCCGGCGCTCACCCACATCGGCAAGGACGGCGCCTGCCTGCATTGCCAGCTGCAGTGCTACCGCCTCAATTGCGACCAGCCGGCGCCGGTGCTGCTGGCCATGCAGGACCATTCCGACGCGGCCGAAGCCGAAGCCAAACTGGCCCATTTGCAGGATGTGCTGATGGTGTCGCAGGAAGTGACGGGGCTGGGCTGCTGCACCATGAACCTGACCACCGCCCGCCTCACCTGGTCGGTCCAGCAATACAAGAACCTGGGCCTGGAGCCGGCCAGCGTGATGCCCTCGATGGAGCGGCTGCTGGCGCCGGTGCATGCCGACGAGCGCCCCGCCTTCGCGCTGGCGATCGAGCGCTGCATCCTGGATGGCCGGCCTTTCGACACCAGCCTGCACCTGACCTGGCCCGACGGCAGCGAGCACGTGCTGCGCGCCAGCGGCCGGCGCATCAGCGGCGACCTGAGCTCGCCCGACTGGTTCGCCTGCGCCACCGTCGACATCACCGAGGAATGCCGCCTGCGCGACCAGCTGCTGCAGACCGAATCCGACCTCCAGCACGCGCAGGAGATCGCCCACATCGGCACCTGGGCGGCCGACCTGCGCACGGGACTGATCGAGACCACTTCCGCCGAGACCTACCGGATCTTCCGCATCGACCCGGGGCGCAACGGCAAGGGCGGGCCGTTCACGCTCGAACAGCTGTTCCGGCGCATCCATCCGGAAGACGTGGCCGCGGTGGCGGCGGCGCGCGAACATACCCTGAAAACGCCGGGCGAGCGCTACGACCACCGCTACCGCATCGTCGAGGGCGACCACGAGGTGCGCTACGTGCATTCGCAGGCCGACGTGGTGCGCGACGAGGACGGCCAGCCGGTGCGCATCGTCGGCATCATCCGCGACGTCACCGACATGACCCGCGCCGAGCAGGAAATCGAGCGCCTGGCCTTCTGCGACGAGCTCACCGGACTGCCGAACCGGGTGGCGATGTGCCGCTACCTGGACACCGCCTTCGGCGAGAGCCGCGGGCTGGAAGAGCCGGTAGCGGTGCTCACGGTGGCGCTGGCGCGCTTCCGCGAGATCAACCTGACCCTCGGCCACCTGAACGGCGACGACCTGCTGCGCGACGTGGCGCGCCGCCTCAAGGCCGAGCTGGGCGAGGACATCCACCTGGCGCGCACCGGCAACGCCCAGTTCATCGCCGTGCTGCGCGGCGTGCGCGCCTACAACGCGGCCGCGGTGGCCGAGGCCATCGCGCGGGTGTTCGACACCACCTTCCTGGTCGCCGGCGTGCGCTACGAGATCAGCGCCCAGGTCGGCATCGCGGTGGCGCCGGGCCACGCGCGCAACCCGACCGACCTGCTGCGCAAGGCCGACGTGGCCGTGTACCAGGCCAGGCAGGGCGGGCGCAAGACCATGATGTACGATCCCGCCCAGGACCCCTACGACCCCCAGCGCCTGGCCCTGCTCGGCCAGTTCCGCAACGCGGTCGCCGAAGGCCAGATCGAGCTGTATTGCCAGCCCAAGGTGGCGATGTCCACCGGCGAAGTGATCGGCGCCGAAGCGCTGGCGCGCTGGCACCATCCGCAACTGGGCATGGTGCCGCCGGGCGAATTCGTGCCCCTGATCGAGTCGACGGAGCTGATCCATGCGCTCACCAACGCCATGCTGCAAGCCTCGGTGCGCCAGTCGCACGCCTGGCGCCAGGAAGGCCTGGCGCTGCCGATCGCGGTCAACCTCTCCACCCGTAACCTGATGAGCGGCACCCTGCCGGGCGACCTGCGCGCCCTGCTCGCCGGCTGGGACGCCGATCCCGCCTGGCTGGGCCTGGAAATCACAGAAAGCAGCCTGATCGTCGATCCGGACGCCACGATCGCCCAGCTCCAGGCCCTCAGCAGCATGGGCTTCCGGCTGTTCATCGACGATTTCGGCACCGGCTATTCCTCGCTCAACTACCTCACCATGCTGCCGGTGGACGTGATCAAGATCGACCACGGCTTCACCACCAACATGCTGCGCGACCGCCGGGCGGGCGCCATCGTCAAGGCCACCATCGACCTGGCCCACGACCTGGGGCTGTCGGTGGTGGCCGAGGGCACCGCCACGCGCGAGATCTGGGACGCGCTGCTCGCCGCCGGCTGCGACGAGGCCCAGGGCTACTACGTGGCGCCGCCCCTGCCGGCCCACGAATTGCCGGGCTGGATGCGCCAGCACGCGCTGCGCTGCGGGCATGCGGGGGCGGCGCACTAGGCTTGGCATCACGGCACGGCCGTACGAACGGCCCTTGCGTGCGCACAAGGCTATACTGCGTTTTTCGCAATCGCGCCGCTGCCGCATGTATGCCCCATGAATATTGATCAGCTTGCCCATACGCCCTGCTATTGCTCATCCCTGCGCCAGGCCTCGCGCTACCTGACCTCGTTCTACGACCAGATGCTGAGCGGCACCGGCCTGCGCATCACCCAGTTTTCGATCCTGGCCAAGCTGCTGCGCGGCACCGCCAATGTCAACCAGCTGGCCAAGGCCATGGTAATGGACCGCACGACCCTGGCGCGCAACCTGCAGCCGCTGGTGCGGGAGGAGCTCGTGGTGATCAGGTCGAGCGAGCAGGACCGGCGCGAGCGGGTCATCGAACTCAGCCAGCGCGGACGCGAGGTGATCACGGCCGCGCGTCCTGCCTGGGAACGGGCGCAGCAGCTGTTCGCCGAACGCTTCGGCGCGACCGAGGCCGAGCGCATGCGCGCCATGATGGGTGCGGTCGTCACCAGCGGCGTGCACGAGCTGCTCGACAAGCCGGCGGCGGACAGCGTGGGAGAGACGGATTGATCCTCGAAGTCGCCGTGCTCGACGTCCGTGCCGGCCAGGAGGCCGATTTCGAGGCCGCCTTCCGCCAGGCTGCTCCCATCATTGCCTCGAACAAGGGCTATCTGTCGCACCAGCTGCAGCGCTGCCTGGAACGGCCCAGCCGCTACATCCTGCTGGTGAACTGGGAAACGCTGGAAGACCACACGATCGGTTTCCGCCAGTCGGCCGGCTACCAGGAGTGGAAGCGGCTGCTGCACCATTTCTACGATCCTTTCCCGACCGTGGAGCACTACACCGCCGTGTAGCGCCTCGCGGCGGCGCTCCCGCACATGGGCGAGCGCTATGTCTGTTTCCGCACCGAACGGCTGCTTGACGCGTCGTATGCTGGGGCTGTGACTCGGCCGAACATGAAGAGCCGGGTCTCGCTGACGACGGCAACAACATGCCGGTGAACGGGATCGACACCATGAACACGCCACCCTCCGCCACCATCGACGCCGCCACGGACAAGGTTCCGGCGGCGCCAGAACGCAGACGCCGGGCGCCGCCCTTGTCGCTCGCTGCATGGAAGCAGTTCGTCAGCGTCGCCAAGCCGTATTGGCTGGGCGATCAGAAGAAGACGGCCTGGTCGCTGTTGCTGCTGCTGATCGTGCTGATGCTGGTCGAGACCAAGCTGGCGGTGATGCTGAACAACCAGGCCGGCGAAATGACTTCTGCGCTGGCGGGCAAGAATGGCGACCGTTTCTGGACGGCAGTGCGCGCCTGCCTGCTCACCCTGGCCTTCGCGGTGCCGGTCTACGCCTTCTACTACTACATGCGCGACCTGTTCGCCAACCAGTGGCGGCGCTGGCTGACCGGCCGTTTCCTCGACGGCTACCTGAAGGGTCGCAAGTATTATGCGCTGGGCGCCGACAGCGAGATCGACAATCCCGACCAGCGCATCAGCGAAGACATCAACACCTTCACCGGCCGGTCGATCCACTTCCTGCTGATCTTCCTCGGCTCGATCATGCAGCTGGTGGCGTTCAGCGCCGTGCTGTGGTCGATCTCGCACCTGCTGGTGGGCGTGCTGGCGGTGTATGCGATCACGGGCACCGTGGTCGCCCTCTATGTGTTCGGCAACCCGCTGATCCACCTGAACTTCTGGCAGCTGCGGCGCGAGGCCGATTTCCGCTTCAGCCTGATGCGCGTGCGCGAGAATGCCGAGTCGATCGCCTTCTATCGCGGCGAGGCCCAGGAACGCGCGCATATCGACAGCAGGTTCGAGACGGTGATCCAGAACTTCGCCAGGCTGATCAGGAAGCAGCGCTCGCTCAACCTGTTCCAGCGCACCTTCAGCCAGCTCACGCTGGTGTTGCCGGGCATGATCCTGGCGGAGCGCGTGCTGTCGGGCGAACTGGAAGTGGGCCGCGCGGTGCAGGCGGCCGGCGCGTTTACCGCCGTGCTCGCGGCGGTCGGCGTCATCGTCGAGAACTTCGAGAGCCTGAGCCGCTTCGTCGCGGGCATCGACCGCCTGCAGGCTTTGTCCAAACTGGTGCTGCCCGAGGGCGCGATCAAGGACGATGGCCAGCAGGCGGGCATCCAGACCAAGCCGGGCAAGCACCTCGCGCTGGAATCGGTGACCTTGCACCCGCCGCGGTCCGATCGCGTGCTCATCAAGGAGCTCAGCCTCAGCCTGAAGCCGGGCGATGCCCTGCTCATCACCGGCGACAGCGGCTGCGGCAAGAGCTCGCTGCTGCGGGCGATTGCCGGCCTGTGGCAGACCGGCAGCGGCACGATTCATCGTCCGCCGCTGGAAGCTTTGTTCTTCCTGCCGCAGAAGCCCTATCTGCAGGCGGGCACCCTGCGCAGCCAGCTCATCTATCCGAGCGCGGAATGCAGCCTGAGCGACGAACAGCTGCTGGACATCCTCGAGCAGGTGCACCTGCCTTGTTTGGCGGAACGCGTGGGCGGACTGGACGCCGTGAACGACTGGGAGAAACTGCTGTCGGTCGGCGAGCAGCAGCGCCTGGCCTTTGGCCGCGTGCTGGTGCAAAAGCCGGGCATCGTGATCCTGGACGAAGCGACCAGCGCGCTCGACAGTGCGAACGAAGCTTCGCTCTACGAACGCCTGCGCGCCAGCGGGGCGACCCTGATCAGCATCGCGCACCGCGCGGCGGTGCTGCGTCACCATACGCATGTGCTGCATTTGACCGGCGAAGGCGGATGGGAAGTGCATGAAGCAAGCAGCTACCAGTTCGATGGACCGATCGACCCATCGCGCGGAAAAATGACGGATACACAGCCGGTGGCGGCCTGATACTGCGCTTCCTACAGGTCGCCAAACCGCTTTTGATAATCCGCGACGTGGCCGGGAAACAGCTCCTCGTAACGTGGATAGGGGATACCGAGGACGCTCACCTCGATATTGCCAGGATCGCCATCCTCGAACTCATGCGACACATCCATGATATTCACCCCTTCACACGGAATGGGCACGCCTTCAGGCGTCCTGGCGCTCAGCGCCAGGCGGGATTGGTCGTGATTTACTTGGCACGCACGCTGGATCTGGCGATAGCCTTCCGCCGGCCTGAAGATGCCAAAGGCGACGCCCATGGGCGCATCGCCATGCTCCAGTGCGGAATGACCGATCAAGCTGTCTTTGGCGAAAATCTCAAACATTGCAATCTCTCCACGGTCTTCATTCATCAGTCGGCGCGAAAGCCTTTTCCCGTCGCAGCCCAGTAGATGCCTCCATACAGGTGATGCCGGAAGACCGGATCTCGGTAAGTCGCCGCCAAATGTCCCAGCCCGGTGTAGAACGCGCGCCCGCCGTCGTAGTCCTGGTACCAGGCCACCGGATGGAAGGCGCCCATGCCCTTCCCTTTCTTGTCGCCCCAGTCGGCCTCCGGCTTGTAGGTCGATTCGTCGACGCTCAGCAGATAGTTCAGCTTCGCACGCGGCGGACCGTATTCATACCATTCGTCGGTCGCCAGCGAACGCGGCGCGAAACGCTCCATGCCAGGGAAGTTGCGCTGCTCCACCTTCAACACTGCCGTCTGCACTTCCGGGTGGATGTGGAACATGTGCCCCACCATCTTCGTGTACCAGGGCCAGCCGTATTCGGTGTCGGCCGCGCTGTGCACGCCCACGTAGCCGCCGCCACGCCGGATGTAGCGCTCGAAGGCGGCCTGCTGCCGGTCGTCCAGCACGTCGCCCGTGGTGAGCAGGAAGACCACCGCCTGGTACTTGGCCAGCTCGGCGTCGTTCATCACGCGGCCGGCGTCGGCGGTCCAGAACACCTCGAAGTCGTGCAGCTTGCCCAGCGCCTGGATCGCGGTGACGCCCTCGTGCACGGCCTCATGGTGCCAGCCGGCGGTCTTGGTAAACAGCAAGACCTTGAACTGGGCGGCCTGGGCGGCCGGCATGGCCAGGATGCCGCACAGCGCGGCGAGTTGGAGCAGCGTTTTCATCGGCATCAGGTGAACAGGAAAAGGACAGGCCACGCTAATGGAATCCTTTCCGGTTGTCAATTCGGTATCGTGTAACGCGGGCTGACAGCGCGCCCGGCAAGGCGTAGAGTGGATGGTGAACGCCATACCTTGATGGAGGCGCACCATGTACAAGACCATCATCGTTCACGTCGACGGCGGCCCGCACCAGGACAGCCGCCTGCGCGCCGCCGCGCTGCTCGCAGCCGGGCACGGCGCCCACCTGGTCGGCAGCGCCGCGACCGGCATCTCGATGGCCAATTTCGCGATCCTCAACAGTTCGATGGCCATGCCGATCTCGAGCGAGGATTACCAGGCGCTGCGCGACGATGTCGCTACCAAGCTCCAGCCCTTCGAAGAGCAGGCCGCGCGGCTGGGTGCGGACTCTGTCGAATCGCGCCTGGTGGATGACAACACCCGCTACGGTCTGCTGCTGCACTCGCGCTACGCCGACCTGGTGGTGCTGAGCCAGGACGATCCGCCCGGCGCTCATACGGGCGGCGCGCGTCACCTGCCCGAGTTCCTGGCCCTGCACGGTCCGCGCCCGGTGCTGGTGGTGCCGGCCGCCTACCGCGGCGCCCCCCTTCCCGGCACGGCCCTGATCGGCTGGGACGGCAGCCTGCAGGCTATCCGCGCCATCCAGGCGGCGCTGCCGCTGCTGCAGGCTGCGCCGCTGGTGCGCCTGGTGCTGGTCAATCCGGAGGCGCTGTCGGAGCTGCATGGCGAGGAGCCGGGCGCGGACATGGCGCTCTACCTGGCGCGCCACGGCGTACAGGTCGAGGTGGTGGTCGAGCGTACCCGCGACACGCCGGGCGACACCCTGATCGCGCTGGCCCACGACACCCGCGCCGGCCTGCTGGTGGCGGGCGCCTACGGCCACAACCGCTACCGCGAATGGGCGCTGGGCGGAGCGACGCAGGCGCTCCTGCGCCGGGCGCCGGTGCCGCTGCTGTGTGCGCACTGAGCCGGCTTCTCCAGAAACTTTGATGCAGCTCAAGTACATCGTCTGAGCAGACAGCGAGACTGCCCTATTCACACCATTCTTCATCCAATCCGGATTGCCATGACCGCCACCCGACTTCCGCCCAGCAGCACGCGCGCCATCTGCGCCGCCATCCGCCATGCACGCAAGCATTTGTGCACCCGCCTCCTGCACGCCGCCTCGGCGCCGGACGAGCGCTTCGTGCGCGAGTTCCCCTCCCTGGTCGCCGCGGTCGAAGCCGGCTTTCGCCACGAGGAGATGGTCATGGAAGCCCTCGCCTACGAAAGCCTGCACGACCACCGGGCCGAGAACGCCACCCTGCTGGCGGCGCTGCACCGCGTGACGCCGCTGGTCGAGGACGGCGACGTCCAGCTCGGCCGCCAGGTGCTGGCGGCCCTGCGCGACGTGCTCTCCCTGCACCGGCTGACCACCGACCTGGCGCTGGCGATGGCGGCCCACCCTGCGCCCCACCGCGTCCGTGTGCGCGGCCCGCGCGCGGCCCTGGTGCATGTGCCGCCGCATCCCCGCCACGCACGCTGACGGTCCCGCCTACTTCAGGCCCGGCCGCCGGCGCCGGATGATCTTGCCAGAGACCATGAACACACCGTCGCCTTTGTAATGCAGGGTCTCCGGATGGCGCGGCACGGCTGCAGCGCGGGCGGCGACCACCTCCCAAATGAAGAAGTTGTACTTGTCGACCAGGCTGTCGTCGTGCAGCCGGCATTCGAACCGGGCATGGCATTCGCGGATCGCCGGCGCCGCCACCCGTTCAGCCTGCTCGGGCGTGAGGCCGAATTCTTCAAATTTGTCGAGCTCGCTCCCCGAGGTCGAGCCTATCTGCAGCACCTGCTCGGTCAGCGCGGTGGTCGGCAGGTTGATCACGCATTCGCCGCTGGCGCGGATCAGGCCGAAGCTGTGGTTGGCCGACGAGATCACGCAGCCGATCAGCGAGGGATCGAATTCCATCACTGTGTGCCATCCCATCACCATGATGTCGCGTTCGCCTCGCCAGGCGGACGACACCAGCACCACAGGCCCCGGTTCCAGGTAGCGCCGCACTTCGTGCAAGGCCATCGCTTGCTTGCCTGCCATCGCTGCTCCTCATCGGACGACGCCGGCATGATGGCATGCGCCAAGAAATTCCGGCGCGCAAGCGCGCGATGCCACTGCATTGTCCCGCGTAGAATCGGCCGGACGCCAACCAACCGGAACCCATCATGCTCGCAGTGCGCATTCACCAGTACGGCAACCGCGACGCGCTGTCGCTCGACGACATTCCCATCCCCGACATCGCTCCGGACGAAGTCCTGGTCAAGGTGGTGGCGGCCTCGGTCAATCCGGTCGACTGGAAAGTGCGCGAAGGCTATTTGGCCCAGATGATTCCCCATCCGCTGCCCCTGACCCTGGGCTGGGACGTGTCCGGCGTGGTGGTGGCCGTGGGCGGCGAGGTCAGCAACTGGCGCGAGGGCGACGCCGTGTTCGCGCGCCCCGACCTGGCGCGCAACGGCACCTATGCCGAGTTCGTGGCCATCCGCGCCAGCGAGTGCGCACGCAAGCCGGCCACGATTTCGCACGTGGAAGCCGCTGCGCTGCCCCTGGCCGGCATCACGGCCTGGGAATCGATGGTCGACACCGCCGCGGTCCAGGCCGGCCAGCGGGTGCTGGTGCACGCCGGCTCGGGCGGCGTCGGCTCACTCGCCATCCAGCTGCTCAAGGACCTGGGCGCGACCGTGATCGCCACCACTTCCGAGCGCAACCGGGCGCTGGTGGAATCGCTGGGTGCGGACCAGGTCGTCGACTACCGCACGGCCCGCTTCACCGATGTGGTCGAGCCGGTCGACGCCGTGTTCGACACCCTGGGCGGCCAGGTGCAGGAGGATTCCTGGCAGGTGCTGAAGCCGGGCGGCATCCAGGTCTCCATTATCAGCCCGCCGGACGCGGACCAGGCCGCCGCGCGCGGTGTGCGCCAGGGATTCGTCTTCATCGGGCCGAATGCGCCGGTGCTGACCCGGCTGGCGGCCATGGTGGACAGCGGCCGCCTGCGTCCTGTGATCGGCGCCGAATTCGCGCTGCGCGACATCGCCGCCGCCCATGCATTGAGCGAAAGCGGACGCGCCGTCGGCAAGATCGTGCTCTACGTGGGCACCCCCTGAACCCCATACCGAAGGGCAAGATCCGATGGATGCCGCTATACTGCGCGAACCATGCGCATCCAGCTCTTTTCCGACCTGCACCTCGAACGCTATCCGGCTTTCCAGCCCGTCATCGCCGCCGGCACCGATGTGGTGATCCTGGCCGGCGACATCGGTTCCTACCAGGCCGGCTCGCGCCTGGAGAGTACCGACTTCGGCCTGGAACGCTTCGCGCCGCAGGATGGCCGCACCGTGCTGTATGTGCCGGGCAACCATGAATTCGACGGGCTCGAGTTCGACGAGACCTATGCCCGCCTGCGCGCCACCTGCGAGCGCCTGGGCATCGTCTGGCTCGACCGCGAAGTGGTCACGCTGGGCCGGGTGCGCTTCATCGGCACCACCCTGTGGGCCGACTTCGACGCCCTCGCCGTGCGCGAGAAGGAATTGACGAAGCAGATGCAGCAGCGCTCCAAGGCCTTTCGCGCCGCCAACTACTACCTCAGCAAGAACACCACGCTCAAGGCCGGCGTGCCGGTGCTGGCCGAGGAGATGCGCGAGATGTCGCTCGATTGCCAGGCCTGGCTGCGCAGCGCGCTGAGCGTCCCCTTCGACGGCGTCACGGTGGCGGTCACGCACTTCGCCCCCAGCCTGGAAAGCGCCGACCCGCGCTACGGCATCACGCCGGGCACCGCCGGTTTCTGCAACGCCATGGACGACATGCTGGCCCTGGCCGACGTCTGGGTCCACGGTCACTTGCACTGCCACAACGACTATGTGGTCACGGGGGACGACAAGGGCCGCGCCTGGTCTTGCCGCGTGGTCGCCAACCCGCTTGGCTACCTCAGCAAGGGCGAACAGGAAGCTTTCCGGCCGGACCTCGTCATCGAGCTCTAATCGGTGTACGCTGTCAATTACGCGAATCGGTTGACAGCGCGACGGGTCGGTTTGATCCACATCAAGCAGGTATTGCCAGGGGCTCGCCATCCTTCGCGGATATAGCAGTCGATTCAGTTGCTCATGTGGGCAAAGGCAATACGATGTCCGTGTTTTTCCCTCATCCGCCGCCGCGATCCGAGCTGCGCAGCGGACCGCGATTCGGCCCATTCGGGCGCCGGCGCCGGCGCGCGCCGCCGCTGACACCGGAGCAGACGCGCCAGCTGAACCTGTGCGCCGACCAGACTGTCGAGCGCCTGCTGCCGGCGCTTGGGCCGGCCCTGGGCGCCTGCGTCCTGATGCTGGGCGTCTGGGATGTGCTGCTCGGCCATCCGCAAGGAGCGCAATTGCTGCTGCTGCGACTGTCGCTGGTCGCGGCCGGGGCCCTGACCTGGTTCAGCACCCGGATTCCCTGGTCCCCCACCTGGCGCTGTGTCGTGCTCTACGCCATCCATACGGCGGCATTGTTCCTTTGCGCCAGCACCTACGAGAACGGCCTGATGCACGGCACGCCGGCACTGGTCGCCTCGATGCTGAGCATCGGGCTGGTCGATCCCCGTCCCTTGCGCTGCCTGCTGGTGCTGGCGACGCCGCTGCTGCTCTATGCCGTACTGGGCGCAGTCGCCCTGCCTGCGCCGATGTGGCTGGCAGGCCTGGCGGCCTGCGGCGCGGCCCTGCTGCTGGCCATGAGCCTGTCGCGCGTGAATGGCTGCCTGCGGCGCGATGTCTGGCTGCGCGAACAGCAATTGCTCGACGCCTGCCGCCACGACAGCCTGAGCGGCGCCCTGTCGCGCGCCTACGTGACCGAACTGGCCGAGCGCGACCTGGCCCTGGCGCTGCGCCACGGACGCCCGCTGGCGGTGGCCATGATCGACATCGACTACTTCAAGGGCGTCAACGACCGCCACGGCCATGCCGCCGGCGACGCCGTGATCCGCGCGCTGGTGTCGACCTGCCTGCGCAGCCTGCGCGGCAGCGACTACATCGGCCGCCTCGGCGGCGAGGAGTTCGTGTGCGTAATGCCCGAGACCCGGGCCGGCGAGGCGCTCGCCTGCGCCGAGCGCATCCGCACCAGTTTCGCCGCCCTGCGCATGAACTCCACCAGCGGACCGATGCGCTGCACGATCAGCATCGGGGTGAGCGTGCTCGACAAGCATGGCGCCTGGGGCGAGCTGCTGCGCGAAGCCGACGTGGCCCTGTACCGGGCCAAGTCTTCTGGCCGCAACCGCACCCTGCTGGCCCCCAGCGCCCTGCACGGCCAGCGCGCCTGAGGGCGCTAGGCCAGGTACTGCCCGCCATTGACGTCGATGGTCGCGCCCGTGATGAAGCCGGCCGCATCGTCCGTCAGGAACACCACCGTGCGTGCGATGTCCGTGGACGTGCCCAGGCGCCCGGCGGGAATGCCGGCCGTGATCGCTTCCAGCACGTCGGGCCGCATGGCCGCCACCATCGGCGTGTCGCAGTAGCCGGGCGCGATGGCGTTGACGGTGACATTGCGCGCCGCATTCTCCAGCGCCAGCGCCTTGGTGAAGCCGAGTATGCCGGCCTTGGCCGCCGCATAATTGCACTGGCCAACCTGGCCCTTGCGTGCATTGATCGAACTGATGTTCACGATGCGGCCGAAGCCGCGCGACCGCATGCCTTCGACCACCGGGCGCGTCATCGCGAACATGGAGCCGAGGTTGGTGTGGATCACGCTCCACCACTGCTCCTCGCTCATCTTGTGGCACATCGCGTCGGCCGTGATGCCGGCGTTGTTCACCAGGATCTCGACCGGTCCCAGCTCGGCCTCGACCCGCGCCGCGCCCTCGCGGCAGGCTGCGGCGTCCGACACGTCCCAGCGGAACACGGGAATGCCGTGTTCCTGCTGGAACTGCCGCGCCTCCGCTTCGTCGACCAGGTAGTTGGCCGCTACCCGGTGTCCGGCATCGCGCAAGGCCAGGGCGATTGCCTTGCCCAGTCCACGCGCTGCCCCAGTCACGATCGCCGTTCTGCCCATGCTTTCTCCCCTCCGGCATCCATGCCGTCGCCCTGCCACTATGGCCGGGCGCGCGGGTGCGCATCTGATCTGCGTCAAAGCTGCAGGACCGACGTTCCGCCGTCGTCGCGGTCAGGCGGCAGCGTCCAGGGCGCCGCGCAAGGCCTCGACATTGGCCGGCTTGGTCAGGTGGACGTCGAAGCCCGCGCGCAGGGCCCGCTCGACGTCCTCCTTCTGGCCGTAGCCGGTCAGCGCCACCAGCCGCACGCCGTCTCCTCCGGGCCGGCCGCGCAGGGCCCGGGCCAGCGCGTAGCCATCCATGTCCGGCAGGCCGATGTCGAGGATGGCGGCGGCCGGCAACTGCCGCCCCGCGGCGCGCAAGGCTTGCGCCGCCGTGTGCGCCACTTCGACCTCGTGGCCCATGTCCTCGAACAGCGCGGCGGTGAGCGCGGCCGCATCCTCGTTGTCGTCCACCACCAGGATACGCCGCCGCGCGCCCTGCCGCTGCTCCAGCACCGCAAGCGGCGCCTCCGCCGGGCGTCCCAGCGGCAGCACGATCTCGAAGCGGCTGCCGAGGCCCGGGCCGTCGCTGTGGGCCGCGACGCTGCCCCCGTGCAGCTCGACGATCTTGCGCACGATCGCCAGGCCCAGCCCCAGGCCGCCGGTGCGGCGCGCCAGCGGCTGCGGCGCCTGGAAGAAAGGTTCGAACACCTGGCCCAGCATGCCCGGCGTCATGCCTACCCCGTTGTCGCTCACCGCGAGCACGGCCTTGCCGTCCTCCTCGCGCAGGCTCACCCGGGTGGCGCTGCTGCCGAAGCGCGCCGCGTTGGACAGCAGGTTGCCCAGCACCTGGGCCAGGCGCGTCTCGTCGCCCTCGACCCAGACCGCCTCCGGCGCCTCCAGCGCGACCGGTTCGCCGGCGCGCTCGGCCACCGCGTGGCGCACCACCTCGGCCAGGTTCAGCGGGCGCGGCTCGATGCGCAGCTTGCCGGAGGTGATGCGCGACACGTCCAGCAGGTCGTCGACCAGGCGCTTCAGATGGTCGACCTGGCGCCGCATGATGGCGCGCTCGCGCTGGGCGGCCGTTTCGCGCCGCAGGTCCATCATGTCGAGCGCGGCCAGGATCGGGCTGAGCGGATTGCGCAGCTCGTGCCCGAGCATGGCCAGGAAGGCGTCCTTGGCCTCGCCCGCATTGCGCGCCTGGTCCAGCGCCTCTTCCTGCCGCGCCAGCGCCTGCTCCAGCGTGGCCAGCAGGCGCGCGCGTTCCCGCTCATGGGCCGCGCGCTGGCCGGCGGCCGCTTCCAGGGCCTGTCCCATCTGGCGGAATTCCTTGATGCGTGAAGGCGGCACCTTGACGACTTCCCCTTCGCCCAGCGCGCTGGCGGCGGCCTGGACGCCGTGGATGGTGCCGACGATGCGGCTGGACAGCCAGGAAGCGATGCCGATGCAGGCGCCGAAGCTGGCCAGGATGCCCGCCACGTAGAGCGCGAAGCGTTCGATGAAGGCATAGCCGCGCGCGGCGTTCGGGGCGCCCAGCGCCACCGACCAGCCGTAGCGGGAGGACGTGGTGTAGGCGGTGAGCACGTCGGCGCCTTCGATGGTGACGGTGCGGCCCACGCGCTCGGGACCGGCGCTGCGCATCAGGGCCTGCAGGCTCTGGCTGGCAGGCTTGCCGACGGTCTTGTCCTGGTTGCGCGAGCGGGCCACCACCAGCCCGCCGGCGTCCATGACCGAGATGACGGAATCGGCCGGGACCTTCTGGCGCGCGATGACGTCGAGGAAGCGGTCGGGCCGGATCACGGCGGTGAGCGCATACAGCTTGCGGCCGGGACCTTCGACCGCGATGCGCACCGGGACGGCCGGACGGCCGCCGCCTCCGCGCGATACGCGTCCCACCACGGGGTGGCGCAGGGTGAACAGGCGGCGCAGGCTGTCCGGGTCGGCGGTCGGCGCCGCCGGCGCGCCGAAGGGCGCCATGGTGCGCAGCAGGGCGACGCCATGATCGTCGGCGAGGATCACGCCGAGCCAGTTCGGCTGGGCCTGGACGCGCGCCAGTTCATGGAAGCCGCGCAGGTCGCCGGCGGCGAATTCCGGGCTGCGCGCCAGCGAGGCCAGCGCGTTGACGGTGCCGTCCAGCTCCGTGTCGACCGCGCTGGACAGGGCGCGCGCATGGTTGAGCATGAGGCGCTCCTGCTCCTGCTCGTGGTAGCGCTCGGCCCCGTGGATGGCCCAGACTCCCAGCAGCGCCAGCGGCAGCAAGCCGATCGCCGTCAGCAAGATCAGCATGTGACGGAGGGACAGGGCGTGCCCTTCATGAGCGCGCATAGGTGAGCCCGGTAGGAAAAATCCTATTATAGAGCCGAACCGCAGCCGGCCCGTCGCCGGCCTAGCGCTCGATCGACAGCGCCAGGGTTTCCTTCAGCTCTTCCATTACCACATAGCTCTTGGACTGGCCGGCGTCGGCCACGTGCAGGATCTCGCCCAGCAGGCGGCGGTACTCGGACATCTCGGGAATGCGCGCCTTGATCAGGTAGTCGAAGTCGCCCGACACCAGGTGGCATTCCAGCACCTCGGGAATGGCGAACATGGCGCGCTTGAAGCGGTCGAAGGCCTTCTCGGATTTCTGGTGCAGGGTGATCTCGACGAAGACCAGGATCTGCAGGCCCAGCGCCTGGGGATTCACGCGGGCGTGGTAGCCGCTGATCACGCCGTCGCGCTCCATGCGCTTGACGCGCTCGATGCAGGGCGTGAGCGAAAGCCCGACCTGCTCCGCCAGGTCCTTCATCACGATCCGGCCGTCCTGCTGCAGGATGGCCAGGATGTGCAGGTCGATGCGGTCCAGGACCCGGCTCGAGGCTTTTTGCACGCGCATGACTTTTTCCTAAAAACGAGTGTATTAACAGAAACAATTATGGCAGCACCAGCGCTACCATGGCAACCTTTACTGAATCTTTGTCTCTTCTTCGAGGGAAGCTATGCGAGTCATCGTGCTGGGCAGCGGCGTGGTCGGCGTCACCACCGCGTACTATTTGGCGAAAGCCGGTCATGCAGTCACCGTCATCGACCGTCAACCCGGCCCTGCGCTGGAAACCAGTTTCGCCAACGCCGGCCAGATCTCGCCCGGCTATGCCTCTCCCTGGGCGGCCCCGGGCATCCCGCTGAAGGCGGCCAAGTGGCTGTTCCAGCGCCATGCGCCGCTGGCCATCCGCCCGGACGGCAGCCTGTTCCAGCTGTCCTGGATGTGGCAGATGTACCGCAACTGCTCCGCCGACCGCTACGCCGTCAACAAGGAGCGCATGGTCCGCCTGGCCGAGTACAGCCGCGATTGCATGCGCGCGCTGCGCCAGGAAACCGGCATCGAGTACGAAGGCCGCCAGCAAGGCACCCTGCAGCTGTTCCGCACCCAGGCCCAGTTCGACGCGGCCGGCAAGGACATCGAAGTGCTCAGGCAGGCCGGCGTGGCCTATGAGCTGCTCACCAGCGAACAGCTGGCCCAGGCCGAACCGGCCCTGGCCCACGTACGCGAAAAGCTGGTCGGCGGCCTGCGCCTCCCGAACGACGAGACCGGCGACTGCCAGATGTTCACGACCCGGCTGGCCGAGATGGCGCGCGCCCTGGGCGTGCAGTTCGAATACGGCGTCAGCATCCGGAGCCTGGTCGAGACCGGCGGCCAGGTCAGCGCCGTGGTCACCGACAAGGGCACCTTCAGCGCCGACCGCTACGTGCTGGCGCTGGGCAGCTACTCGCGCCTGCTGCTGCAGCGCTGGTTCCCGCTGCCGGTCTATCCGCTCAAGGGCTATTCGATCACCGTGCCGATCACGGACGCCAGCCGCGCCCCGGTGTCGACCATCCTCGACGAGACCTACAAGATCGCCGTCACCCGCTTCGACGACCGCATCCGCGTGGGCGGCATGGCCGAAATCGCCGGCTACAGCAAGGCGCTCAACCCGCGCCGCCGCGAAACCCTGGAACTGGTGGTCAACGACCTGTTCCCGGGCGGCGGCGACACCAGCCAGGCCAGCTTCTGGACCGGCCTGCGCCCGATGACTCCGGACAGCACCCCGGTGGTGGGCGCGACCCCGCTGGGCAACCTGTTCGTCAACACCGGCCACGGCACCCTGGGCTGGACCATGGCCTGCGGTTCGGCCAGCGTGATCGCCGACCTGGTGGGCGGCAAGTCGCCGGCCATCCGCGCCGACGACCTGGCCGTGTTCCGCTACGCCGGCACCCCGAACGGCTATCCGCAAGGCGAACTGGCCCAGGCATGAACCGCGACTCGACGACCATGCGCGCCGCCAGCGAGCTGGCGCGCGCCGGCGCGATCCTGACGGTCGACCTGGCGGCCATCCGCGCCAACTACCGGCTGCTGGCGGCGCAGGCGCCCTCCTCCACTTGCGCCGCCGTGATGAAGGCCGACGCCTATGGCCTGGGCATGGAACAGGTGGCCCCGGCCCTGGCCGAGGAAGGCTGCAAGGTGTTCTTCACCGCCCACGTGGCCGAAGGCATGCGCCTGCGCCAGCTGGTGCCGGACGGCTGCACGATCTACGTGCTGCACGGCCCGCCCGCCGGCACCGCGCCCGATTTCTACCAGTACGACCTGGTGCCGGTGCTGAACGATCCGGGCCAGCTGCGGGAATGGCGCGCCAGCGCCCGGCAGCTCGGGCGGCGCCTGCCGGCCGCGATCCAGGTCGACACCGGCATGTCGCGCATGGGCCTGGCGCCCGCCGACCTGGCAGCGCTGTCGCTTGAACCCGACTGGCTGTCCGGCCTGGACGTCCGGCTGGTGATGAGCCACCTGGCCTGCGCCGACGAGCCGGACCACCCGCTCAACGAGCGCCAGCGCCTGCGCTTCGAGCAGGTGCGCGAACGCTTCCCGGGCGTGCCGGCCAGCCTGGCCAATTCCTCGGGCGTGTTCCTGGGCAGCGCCTACCACTACGAGCTGCTGCGCCCGGGCGCGGCCCTGTACGGCATCAATCCGCATCCGGGCAAGCCCAATCCGCTGCGCCAATCGGTGTCATTGGCGGCGCGCATCGTCCAGGTGCGCAGCATCGCGGACGGCGACGTCGTCGGCTACGGCGCGCGCTACGTGGCCCAGGGCACGCGCCGCATCGCCACCATCGCGATCGGCTATGCCGACGGCTGGCTGCGCGCCCTCACCGGCCAGTCACAGGCCTTCGTGGACGGCGTGGCCGTGCCCTTCGCCGGCACGGTGTCGATGGATTCGATCACCCTCGACGTCACCGGCCTGTCGGAAGCCCGCGTGGCGCCGGGCCAGCTGGTCGAGCTGCTGTGCGAGCAGCAGCCGGTGGACGCCGTCGCTACCCAGGCCGGCACCATCGGCTACGAGCTGCTGACCCGCCTGGGCCGCCGCTTCCACCGCAACTACACAGCCTGAGTCACCAGGGCAGCGGGATCTCCCTGCCCTCGGCATCCACCACCGGCACCGGCGAGCCCGACAGAATCCCATAGAGGGTCAGCGGCTCGCCGCCGGTATTCACGATCTGATGCAATTCGTTGGGCTGGCACAGCAGCACCGTGCCGGCCGCGCATGGCGTCTCGGTTCCCGCGTGGTGCATAATTCCCTCACCCCCGGTAAAAACGACCACTTCCTCGCAGTCGTGGCGGTGCAGCGGGGTCGCGCTGCCCGGCGCGAGCGTCTGCTGCCAGACTTCGAATGCCTGGATACCGCCCGCCTGCGAGGCGAGGGTCTGGTGCCGGATGCCGGGCAGTGCGAACACCGGGATCGAATCGACGTGGCGGACTTGCATGGGCTGCTCCTTTCGCTGCGTGGGTAGGGAATGCGGGAATTATCCGCGCGCGCCGGCACAAAGGGAACGGCACAACATGGCGAAACCATCTGGACTCAAAGTCAACACCGGCGCCCAGGACCTGATCAAGCAGCGCTGCTTCGTGCAGACCGTGCGCACCGGCGGCATCACCAGCGCGGCGCGCCTGCTGGGCCTGACGCCCTCGGGAGTGAGCAAGAACATCGCGCGGCTGGAAGCGGAACTCGGCGTGCAGCTGCTGGCGCGCGACAGGCGCAGCATGGCGCCGACCGGGCGCGGCCAGGAAGCCTTCGAAGCCTACGACGCCCTGATCGCCCAGCTCGACCAGATGCAGGAACAATTGGCGGCGCCCGCCGAACTGACGGGGCAGCTGGGGCTGTCGCTGCCGGGCGGCTGCCTGCCCTGGCTGGCGCCGCTGCTGGCGCGCTACCGCGCCGCCCATCCGCTGGTACAGCTGCGCCTGAACGTCAGCGACGTCCACAGCGACCTGGTGCGCGACCGCAACGACCTGGCGCTGCGCTTCGGCCGCCTCAAGGACAGCAGCGTGCGTGCGCTCGGGCTGGCGGCGACGCCGCTGGTGGTGTGCGCCAGTCCCGCCTACCTGGAGCGCGCGGGCGTGCCGCGTCAGCCGGCCGAGCTGGCCGGGCATGAAGGTGTGTTGTTTCGTCTGCCGGAAACCGGCCGTGCGCGGCCGGTGGAGCTGGTGCCGGAATCGGCTTCCTGGCGTGCGGTCGCCGTGATCGACGACGGCCAGTCGCTGGTGCATGCGGCGCTGGCGGGATTCGGCCTGATCCAGGCGCCGCTCCTGCTGGTGGAGGCCGAGCTGGAGGCCGGGCGGCTGGTGGAAGTGCTTGCGGCGCACCGCCCGGCGCCGCTCGAGGTCAATCTGCTGTTTTCAAGCCACGCCTGGCTGCCGGCGCAGACGCGCGCCTTCATCGACCTGGCGCGCCTGCAGTTCGGACTCGGCTGACTTTCTTACTTGGCCTGCTCGGCCAGGCGGCGCAGGACGGCCGGCGACACCGAGTCGGCGCCGTGGTTCATGCGGTACAGCGCCCAGACGTCGTTCGAGGCGGTGAACAGGCCACGGACGGCGTCGACAGCGGCGCGGGCGAAGCTGGTGGCGTGGGTGGTGGTGCGGAGGCTCAGGGTCGACATGGTGTTTTTCCGGGTGCGTTGATCTTGCTTACCAGTATGGGCTCTTTGAGATAGAAATCAAATTGCGATCCATGATGATCGCCATTCATAAATCAACTATCTCGCCCGCCCTTGTTGTTTCGCGATGACATCTTGCAATCGGTAACGATGTATATGAGCAACAAATCTGTATATACGGAAACTTACACCGCAGTTCCGATATACTCACCAATTATCACAGTCATGCGCCCTACTCATGCGCAGACTGCCCACCTGGCCCTGACTCCGCCGGATTCGTTCGCCGATATTGACGCGCAGGAGTCGCCGTGCCCCCGATGCTCCATCATTTTTCCAGTTTCAAGGTCAAACTCTCGGTGCTGGTCACCGGCATGGTGCTGATCGCGGCCGTCGGGGTCGGCGGCATCTCGCTGCTGTTCGCCGACTTCCAGATCGAGCGCATGATCGCCAAGCAGGAGCTGCTGGCCCTGGGCGGCGCCGCGGCCTATATCGACAACGACCTGCGCCACAAGCAGCAGCTGCTGCGCGCCGTCGCCGAAGAAGCGCTGACGCGCGAGCTGGGCCCGCAAGAGATCCAGGCCCTGCTCGAATCGCACGACAGCCTGCGTGACGAATTCGTCAACGTCGCCGCCTACGATGCGCGCGGCGACCGCGTGGCGAGCCTGCGGGACCGCCAGGACAAGTTCATCAACGTCAGCCGGAGGCCCTACTTCCGCCAGACCATGGCCGCGCGCGAGAGCGTGGTGTCCGAGCCCTTTCGCAGCGCCTTGACCAGGCGCCCGGTGGTCTCGGTCACCCAGCCCGTGATCGACCGGCGCGGCAATATCGTCGCCGTCCTGCTGGGCGGGATCGACCTGCTGCGCCCGTCCTTCGCCGCCCAGATCGACGCCCTGCGCGCGGGCGAAGCGGGCTACCTGTTCATCGTCGCGAAAGACGGGACCGTGGTGCACCACCCGAACAAGACCCTGCTGCTGGCCCGTCCCGGCGAGGAAGCCCAGCCGGTGCTGCATGCGGTGCGCGCGGCGCCCGAGGGCTGGCGCACCGACATGGTCGACGGCGGCTCGCGCGCGCTGGTGGCCTGGCGCCGCCTGTCGCACGTGGACTGGACCATCGCGGTGTCGTATCCGCTGCGCAGCGCCTTCGCACCCATGGTCTCGGTGCGCCTGAACTCCTTCGCCGCGGCCGGCCTGTTCACCGTGCTCGCCGGCCTGTTCGGCTGGGCGCTGGTGAAGATCCTGCTCGAGCCGCTCGACAAGCTGCAGCGGAACATCGAGGCGCACGACGCGGGCGCCGCCGGCATCGAGGTGTTCGACACCCAGGAGCGCGACGAATTCGGGCTGCTCAGCCGCGCCCTGTACCGGCTGTCGCGCCACCGCCAGCAGTCGGAACGGACCCTGCAGCGCCAGGCCACCACCGACGTGCTGACCGGCGCCTACAACCGCCGCATGTTCGAGGACTTCCTGCCCGCCGCCCTGGCCAGGAGCGACCGCTCCGGCGAACCGGTGGCCGTCGCCTTCCTCGACATCGATCACTTCAAGGACATCAACGACACCCACGGCCACGCGGCGGGCGACGCGGTGCTGGTCGAGTTCGCGCAGCGGCTGGCGGCGTCGGTGCGCGCCGCCGACACCGTCGCGCGCCTGGCCGGCGACGAGTTCGTGATCGTGTTCGAGCAGCTGCAGGCGGCCGACGAGGCGCACATGATCGGCGCCAAGATCATGGCCGCCATGGCCCCGCCCTTCCACGCCGGCGGCCAGGCCGTGCGCGTTACCGCCAGCATCGGCATCGCCGTGGCCACCCAGGCCACCAGCATGGAGGCGATCATGCGCTCGGCCGACGAGGCCTTGTATGGCGTGAAGGCGGCCGGACGCAATGGCTATGCCGTCAACCTGGCCGGCGCCGGAAAACTCGGCACGGTGCGCCCCAAGCCGCTCAGGCAGGCGGCTTCCTAGGGTCGGGCGGCGTCTGCACAGGCGGCATACCGGCGCGCCGGTAGCGGCAAAACAGGCAGGGCGGGCAGCGCGGGACGGGCGGCGCCAGCGGCAATTCTTGCGCTTTCATCTAGCCTCCTCGGGGTTGGAATTCCGCACTCTGCGGCTTCCCATAATGGCAAGGTCAAGCGGATTATTCAGCGCGCTTTAAGCATGCTTAAGGCCGTCCCCTGGCAAAAACGCCGTGCTATACTCGCCGCACCTATGACCCGCGCATTCAAGACATTCCTGGTGTGGCTCCTGATGGCCGTGCTCCCGCTGCATGCGGTGGCGGCGGGCGCCGGCATGTCCTGCATGCCGCAGCACCAGGCCGCCAAGGTCGAGGCCAAGGCGCAGCACGGCGCCGACCAGGCGCATGCGCACCATGGGCATCACGAGGCAGTCCAGGCGGACGATGTCCCCGAGGCGGATACGCAGACGCATTCGTCCTGCAGCGCCTGTTCCGTCTTCTGCGTCGGGGCGGTCGCCCCGCCTTCGGCGTATATGCCGCTTCTTTCCTTCGACGGCTCCGAATCCGTCGTCGTCACGCCCGCAGCCTTCGCCGCGGGCTTCATTCCGGACGGTCCGCAGCGGCCTCCCCGGCGTCACTCCGCCTGATCGAAGCAGCCAGGGCTTTCGCCCTTCCTGCGCGCACCCGCGTGCTCCCGGCACGCGACCGTTTCCGATTTTGAGGATGCACCATGAAACACACGCTTTGGGCCGCCATCGGCGCCCTGCTGGCCGCGCCGCTGGCCGCACAGCCCCAGCGCGCCGCTGATCCGGCCGATCCCGGCGCCGCCGTGGCGCCGCTCGTGTATGAATCCGTCATCGCCACGCCGCCCGTGCAGGATGCGGCGACACCCGACAAGCGCTGGCGCGCCGCCAACGACACGGTCGGCGGCCAGCCTGGCCACGGCCACGCGCATGGCGCCCCGGCCGCGCCGGCGCCCGTGGATCACAGCAAACACCACCACAGCGAGGGAAAGCGATGAGCGCCCTTTCCACCTTGCCTGTCCCGCGCGCCATCTGCGCGGCGGTGCTGACGCTGGCCCTGGGCGGCTGCGCCAGCTTCTCGAAGGACGGCGGCATGTATGCCGTTTCGGCCCTGACCGCCGAGCGCACCGGCCAGGACGTCCGCCTTCCGGCGGCCGGCGGCGGCGATGAGGCCGCCCAGGCCGAGCTGGCGCGCCTGCTGAAGGAGCCGCTGGGCGCCGACCAGGCGGTGCGCGTCGCCCTGCTCAACAACCGCTCGCTGCGCGCCTCGCTGGCCGGCCTGGGCGTGGCCGAGGCCGACCTGGTGCAGGCCGGCCGAATCGCCAATCCCGGCTTCAGCTTCAGCCGCATGGCCGCCCATGGCGAAACCGAGATCGAACGCAGTGTGATGTTCGACCTGGTCGGCCTGCTGACCATGCCGATCCGGCGCGACATCGAGGCGCGCCGCTTCGAAGGCGCCAAGCTGGTCGCCGCCACCAGCGCGGTGCAGCTGGCCGCCGACACGCGCAAGGCGTATTTCGATGCGGTGGCGGCCAGGCAGTCGGCCGCCTATGCGCAGCAGGTCCACGAAGCGGCCCAGGCCAGCGGCGAGCTGGCCCGGCGCATGGCCCAGGTGGGCAACCTGAGCGGCCTGGACCAGGCGCGCGAACAGGCCTTCTCGGCGGAGGCCGCGGCCCAGCTGGCGCGCGCCCGCCACAACGCCACCGCCGCGCGCGAACGCCTGGCGCGCCTGCTGGGCGTGTGGGGCGAACACACCGCCTTCACCTTGCCTGACCGTCTGCCGGAGCTGCCGGCCGCGCCGCGCGAGGCCGGCAACATCGAAGCGCTCGCCATGCAGCAGCGCCTCGACCTGCGCCTGGCCCAGCTGGAAGCCAAATCGACCGCGCGCGCCCTGGGGCTGACCAAGGCCACCGGCTTCGTCAACGTGCTGGAAGCGGGCTACGTCAATGCCAGCAAGAGCGGCGAACCGCGCGAGACCGGCTACGAGATCGAACTGGCCCTGCCGCTGTTCGACTGGGGCGGCGCGCGCGTGGCCAAGGCCAAGGCGATCTACATGCAATCGGTGCACCGCACCGCCGGCATCGCGGTCAACGCCCGCTCGCAGGTGCGCGAAGCCTATTCCGCCTACCGCACCAGCTTCGACATCGCCAAGCAGCACCGCGACGAACTGGTCCCGCTGCGCAAGAAGATCTCGGAAGAAGTCCTGTTGCGCTACAACGGCATGCTGGTCAGCGTGTTCGAGCTGCTGGCCGACGCGCGCGCCCAGATCGCCGGCGTGAACGCGGCCATCGAGGCCCAGCGCGACTTTTGGGTCGCGGAGACCGACCTCCAGGCCGCTGTCAGCGGCGCCGGCGGATCGACCGTTACCCTCGGCAGCGCCGCTCCGGCACAAGCCGCTCCCGCACATTGAACGAGGACACAGCAATGACTTCCCGTCGCAATTTCTTTACCGGCGCCGCCGCCCTGGTGGGCGCGGGCCTGGTGAGCCGCGCCGGCGCCGCCACCCTGCCGGAAGCGCCGATCATGAACAGCGCGGCCACCCAGCCGCCTCCGCCGCCGCCCAACGGCCGCCCCTACAATCCGGTCGTCACCCTGAACGGCTGGTCCCTGCCCTGGCGCATGAACAATGGCGTCAAGGAGTTCCACCTGACCGCCGAACCCGTGGTGCGCGAGATCGCCCCGGGCATGAAGGCCAACCTGTGGGGCTACAACGGCCAGAGCCCGGGCCCGACCATCGAGGTGGTCGAGGGCGACCGCGTGCGCATCTTCGTCACCAACCGGCTGCCGGAGAACACCAGCATCCACTGGCACGGCCAGCGCCTGCCGAACGGCATGGACGGCGTCACCGGCCTGACCCAGCCGCCGATCGCGCCCGGCAAGACCTTCGTCTACGAATTCGTGGCGCGCCGGCCGGGCACCTTCATGTACCACCCGCATGCGGACGAGATGGTGCAGATGGCGATGGGCATGATGGGCTTCTGGGTCACGCACCCGAAGAACCCGGCCCACCATGCCGTCGATCGCGATTTCGTGTTCCTGCTGGGTTCCTACGACATCGACCCGGGCAGCTACACGCCGAAGGTCAACGAGATGCTGGACTTTAACCTCTGGACCTTCAACAGCCGCGTCTTCCCGGGCATCGACACGATGAACGTGCGCCAGAACGACCGCGTGCGCATCCGTGTCGGCAACCTGACCATGACCAACCACCCGATCCACCTGCACGGCCACGAGTTCGAGGTGACCGGCACGGACGGCGGCTGGACCCGGCCCGAGTCGCGCTGGCCGGAGGTCACCACCGACATCGCGGTGGGCCAGATGCGCGCGATCGAGTTCATCGCCGATGCGCCGGGCGACTGGGCCTTCCACTGCCACAAATCGCACCACACCATGAACGCCATGGGCCACGACGTGCCGAACCTGATCGGGGTCGACCACCGCGGCGTGGCGGAAAAGATCTCGAAGCTGGTCCCGGACTACATGGTCATGGGCGACAAGGGCGGTTCCATGGGCGACATGGAGATGCCGCTGCCGGAAAACACCCTGCCGATGATGACCGGCCAGGGCCCCTTCGGCGGCGTCGAGATGGGCGGCATGTTCACCGTGGTGAAGGTGCGCAAGGACCAGAAGCGCGGCGACTACAGCGATCCGGGCTGGTACAGGCACCCGGCCGGCACCGTCGCCTACGAATGGAAGGGCGAAGCACCGGCGGCCGTGCGCAGTCACGATCACGGTGGCCACGCGATGCCGTCAAAGAATGCCAGGGAAGTCGAGATCAAGGTGCGCAAGCCCGTCGGTCACCATGGCAAGCATTAAGCAGACCAATAACACCGAGACAAACGAAAGGAATCACCATGAAAGCAATCACCCGTATCGCCGCGGCGCTCGTCCTGAGCGCGGCTTGCACCGCCGTCTTCGCCCAGCATGGCGGCCATGACGGCGACGGCCACGCCCGTCCGGCCGCCACGGCCGAACTGGCGGACGGCGAGGTTAAAAAGATCGACAGGGAAACCGGCAAGATCACCCTGCGCCACGGCGAGTTGAAGAACCTGAACATGGCGCCGATGACGATGGTGTTCCGCGTGAAGGACGCAGCGATGTTGGACCAGGTGAAGGCTGGAGACAAGGTTCGCTTCAGCGCCGACCGCGTCAACGGCGCCCTCACCGTAGTCCAGCTCCAGGCTGCGCAGTAAGGATGCAGCATCGGATCCGCCGTCGACTTTCATACAGGAATCGAACGAGCAGCGTCCCGGCCTTGCGCTACCATTGGACCCTACCGACCCGATGAGGAGCAAGCGATGAGCGGATCTGAAATGGCAAATGTGCAGTCGTGTATCGAAGCCTGCCAGGAAGCGCTGCGGGCCTGCCAGGCCTGCGTGGCCGGCGACGTCCGTGACGGCTCGACAGACTGCATACCGGTCAACCTCGACTGCGCCGACATCTGCGCGGCCACGATCAATGCGCTGGCGCGCGGCTCGGCCCACCACGGCGACTTCTGCGCCCTGTGCGCCCACATCTGCCGCGCCTGCGCCGCCAAGTGCGCCCAACATGCGGCCATGCACAAGCACTGCGCGGAATGCCAGGCCGCCTGCGAACGTTGCGCCGCGGAATGCGACAAGCACGCCAGGGAAAAGCACATCTGAGGCCAGGCCCGGAGGTGGCTGTTACTTAGTAGCAGTTATTTACAAATTCGTCTTGGAATCCCGCGCGGACGCGGCGCTAGAATGGGTCATCGTTCCTGATTGTCCCTTACGTCCACGGGGGAGGCTGCCATGAAAACGCAGACCAAAGGCGTCGCGAAACGCCTCGTCATTTCGCTCCTGCTGGCAGCCGGCCTCGGCGGCTGCGTGTATGCGCCGCCCTACTCGGCCTACGATGGCGGCTATGGCTACAGCGGCGGTCCGGCCTACGCCTACCCGCCGGTCAGCCTCGACCTGGGCTTCTCGTACTACGACCGCGGCCCGCGCTACCACGGCGGTGGCCATCATCACTGGCGCGGCCACCACGGACGCGGCCATCATCGCGGATGGGATCGCGGCCGGCACTGAGCTTTCCGTGCCGGCCGGCGATTACGCCTGGCGCTTGATCTGGATGACGCGCGCCGGAGGATGGCGGTAGTTCGCCATCAGCTCCGCCCACTGCGCATCCATCGCATCCATGGCCGCTTCCTTGATGTGGCCATAGCCGCGCACCGCATCCGGCAACTGCGCCAGCTTGAGCGCCGCGTCCTTGTTCTCCGCATTCAGGCCGCTCGCCAGATCGCGCACGAAGCCGAGGTAGCGGTCGCGCATGGCGCGCTCGCGCTTGCGCTCGTAGGTATAGCCGAACACGTCGAAAGCCGTGCCGCGCAAGCCCTTGAAGCGGGCCAGCACGCCGAACACCGGCATCAGCCACGCGCCGAACTGCATCTTGGCCGGCACATCCGATCCCGGCTTGCGGCGTGCCAGCAGCGGCGGCGCCAGGTGGAAGGCCAGCTTGTAGTCGCCGTCGAACTGCGCCGCGATCTGCTCGCGGAACACAGGGTCGGCATGCAGGCGCGCCACTTCGTACTCGTCCTTGTAGGCCATCACCTTGAACAGGTTGCGCGCCACGATCTTGCTGAGCTGCTTGCGCGAACCGGCGCCTTCCAGCGCCGCTTCGCGCTGCTCGACGGCGGCCACGGCTTCCTGGTACAGGCGCGCATAGTCCGCGTTCTGGTAGCGGGTCAGCCAATCGACGCGGAAGGCGACGGTATCGGCCAGGGACTTGGGGGCGCTGAACTGGATGACCTGGGGCGTCTGGGTGAGCCGGTCGAGCGCCTTCTCGTCCGCGGCGGCCAGGCGGCCCAGCATGAAGGCGCGCTTGTTCATGTCGACCGCCACCGCATTCAGTTCGATCGCCCGCATCAATGCGGCCAGGCTCACCGGCACCAGGCCCTGCTGCCAGGCATAGCCCATCAGCAGGATGTTGCTGCCGATGGTGTCGCCCAGGAAGCGCGCCGCGATCTGCTGGGCGTTCAGGCGCAGCAGGTTCGCCTCGCCGGCGGCCTTGCCGAGCTTCTCGAGCAGGCCGTCCTTGTTGATCGTGGCATCGCGCTCGCGGGTGAAGTCGGCGGTCGGGATTTCGTATTCGTTGGCGACCACGCGGGTATGGCCCTCGCGCATCACGGCCAGGCCGTCCGGCATCGCCGCCACCACCAGGTCGCAGGCGAACACCGCGTCCGCCTGGCGCAGGTCGATGCGCACCTGGTGCAGGCGCTCGGGCGAGGACGCCACCCGCACATGCGACAGCACCGCCCCGCCCTTTTGCGCGAAGCCCATGAAGTCCAGGGTCGAGGCGCCCTTGCCTTCCAGGTGGGCCGCCATGGTGATCAGGGCGCCCACGGTGACCACGCCGGTGCCGCCGACGCCGGCCACCAGGATCTCGTAAGGCTTGGCCAGCGCATCCGCCGCCGGCGCCGGATAGGCCGACAGCGCCTGCTCCAGGTCGGCCAGCGACAGCGATACGCCGGCCGGCTTGCGCAGCGATCCGCCCAGCACCGAGACGAAGCTCGGGCAGAAGCCTTCGACGCAGGAGTAATCCTTGTTGCACGAAGACTGCTCGATCTGGCGCTTGCGGCCCAGTTCCGTCTCCAGCGGCAGGATGGACAGGCAGTTGGACTGCACGCCGCAGTCGCCGCAGCCTTCGCACACGGCCGGGTTGATCACCATGCGGCGCGCCGGGTCCGGGAACACGGTCTTGTCCGGCGTGTTCTTCTTGCGGCGGCGGCGCTTTTCGGCGGCGCAGGTCTGGTCGTAGACCAGCACCGTCACGCCGGGAATCTCACGCAGCATGCGCTGGATCGCATCCAGTTCGCCGCGGTGGTGCACGGTGACGCCGGCCGCCAGGCTGACGCCCTCGTAGCGGCCGGGATCGTCCGTCACCACCACGACCTTCTTCGCGCCCTCGCTGCAGACCTGCTGCACGATCTGCGGCACCGACAGGCTGCCGTCCACCGGCTGGCCGCCGGTCATCGCCACGGCGTCGTTGTAGAGGATCTTGTAGGTGATGTCGATGCCGGCCGCGATGGCCTGGCGGATCGCCAGCGAGCCCGAATGGTAGAAGGTGCCGTCGCCCAGGTTCTGGAAGATGTGCTTCTCGCCCACGAAGGGCGCGGAACCGGCCCAGCTGACGCCCTCGCCGCCCATCTGCGACAGGTAGTAGGTGTCGCGCTTCATCCAGGTGGCCATGAAGTGGCAGCCGATGCCGGCCAGGGCGCGGCTGCCTTCCGGCACGCGGGTCGAGGTGTTGTGCGGGCAGCCGGAGCAGAAATACGGCGTGCGGCGGATGCCGTCCGCGCTGTTCGATGGCAGCTCTGCGGCGCAGAAAGCCGGCAGCATGCGCGCCAGCTCCAGCTGCGGGAAGCGCGGCGCCAGCCAGCGCACCAGCACCGGGGCGATGCGCGAGGGACGCAGTTCGCCCAGGGCCGACAGCAGGGGCTGCCCCTCGGGGTCGGTCTTGCCGATCACGCTGGGTCGCTGCCCCGCCGGCAGGTTGTAGAACAGGTTCTTGACCTGCTGTTCGATGACCGGGCCCTTCTCTTCCACCACCAGGATCTCGTCCAGGCCGGCGGCGAAGGCCGCCAGGCGGGTGTGCTCGAGCGGATAGGTCAGGCCCGGCTTGTACAGGCGCACGCCCAGGGCTTCCAGCTTCTCCAGGCTCAGGCCCATGCGCTCCAGCGCTTCCAGCAGGTCGAGCCAGGCCTTGCCGGCGCTGATGATGCCGATCCTGGCCTGCGGCGCAGGCACCGCCAGGCGGTCGATCGAGTTGGCGCGGGCGAAAGCCTGCACCGCCTCCAGCTTGGCGGCCACGCGCTGCTCCAGCGCCAGGCCCGGCAAATCGGGCCAGCGGTTGTGCAGGCCGTCCGGCGGCGGCGCGTAGTCGGTCGGCGCGACGAAGCGCGGCATGGCGGGCAGCTCGACCACCGCGCCGCCTTCCACCGTCTCGGAAATCGCCTTGAAGCCGCACCAGGCGCCGGTGTAGCGCGACAGGGCCCAGCCGTACAGGCCGAACTCCAGGTATTCCTGGATGTTGGCGGGATTAATCACCGGCATTCCCCAGGCCATCAGCGCCTGTTCGCTCTGGTGCGGCATGGACGAGGACACGCAGCCGTGGTCGTCGCCCAGGATGACCAGCACGCCGCCGTGCGGCGAGGAGCCGTAGACATGGCCGTGCTTGAGGGCGTCGCCGGCGCGGTCCACGCCCGGCCCTTTGCCGTACCACATGGCGAACACGCCGTCGACCTTGCGGGTCGGGTTGGCCTCGACCTGCTGCGAGCCCATCACCGCGGTCGCGCCCAGCTCTTCGTTGATCGCGGGGAGGAATTCGACCTTGTGCTGTTCCAGCAGCTTGCGGGCGCGCCACAGCTCCTGGTCGACCGCGCCCAGCGGCGAGCCGCGGTAGCCGCTGACGAAGCCGGCGGTGTTCAGCTGCTGCGCTTCGTCGCAGCGTTTCTGCATGCACAGCAGGCGCACCAGGGCCTGGGTGCCGGTCAGGAACACCCGGCCCTGCTGGCGGGTCAGGTTGTCGGTGAGCGCATAGTCCGGGTCTGCCAGCCGGATCGGCGCAGAGGTCTCCATCGTCGTGTCCATGTTTTCTTATTGTGTGAGTCGAAAAGATGACAGAAGGATATGCCGCACGGGGCGAAATATTTTTTCTATCTTTTCGGTTTTCAGTACTAGAATTGCAAAAACATTTCTAGAACTGGCCTCAAATATGAAAAACGTGTCGATGGATCACGCATCGATGAAAATCCTGTGCGAATTGCAGAAGAACGGCAGGATTTCCTCGAACGAGTTGGCGGAGAAGGTGGGCATGTCGGCCAGCCCCTGCTGGCGCCGCCAGAAGGACCTGGAAGAGAACGGCGTCATCCTGCGCTACACCGCCCTGCTCGACCGCCGCAAGCTGGGGCTGGCGGTGGTCTGCCTGCTGCACGTCTCGCTGCTGCGCCATGCGGAAGGGGTGGTCGAGCAGTTCGAGGAAGCGATGCGCCTGCGCCCGGAAGTCGTCGAGTGCTACGAGACCACGGGCAATTCGGACTACCTGGTCAAGGTGGTGGTGGCCGACATGGACGCCTACCACGACTTCCTGCACAACGTGATGGTGAAGCTGAACGGCGTCTCGCAGGTGAATACCAGCGTGGCGCTGCGCGAGGTGAAGTACGAGACCGCGCTGCCGCTCTAGCGGTCAGCGCTCGCGCACCAGCTTGAACTGGATGGCGCGCCGGTTGTAGTCGGCGATCGACTGCTTGACGTAGCGGGTCAGCGCCTCGCCGGTGAGCGAGAACGGATACAGGCCCGCCTCCTGGCGCATGCGGGCGAAGTCGGGACGCGTTTCCATGTGGGCGAAGGCCGCGACCCAGCGCCGGTAATCGGCGTCAGGCACGTCCGGCCCCATCCACACGCCGCGGATCACCGGCCACACCACGTCGTAGCCCTGCTCGCGCGCGGTCGGCACGCTGGCCAGGATGCCCGGCAGGCGCTGCTCGGACAGCACCGCCAGAACCCTCACCTGGCCGCGGCTGGCGTACAGCAGGGCTTCGGAGGTGTCGCCCGAAATCGCCTGGACGTGGCCGGCCTGCATGGCGACGAATTGCTCGCCGCCGCCTTCCAGGGCCACGAAACGCAGCTTGCGCGGCTCGACGCCGGCCTGCTGGACCAGCAGCGCCATCTTCATCCAGTCCTGGCTGCCGATGGTGCCGGACATGCCGACCAGCACGCGGCGCGGATCGCGCTTGAGCGCCTTGAGCAGTTCGCCCAGCGAGCGGTACGGAGAGCCGGCAGGCACGGCGATCATGCCGTAGTCGGTGCCGAAGGCCGCGACCCAGCGCACGTCGTCGGCGCTGGCCTTGCCGAATTTGCCGCGCGCCAGGTTCAGCACCGAGCCGCCGGAAAACGCGACCAGGGTGTTCGGCTCGCTGCGGCGCTGCGAGACCAGGGTATGCCAGGCCACGGCGCCCACCCCGCCCGGCATGTAGCTCAGCTTCAGTGCGGGCGCGCCCGGTTCGCCGGGCAAGGCATGCTGGGCCAGCTTGCAGGTCAGGTCCATGGCGCCGCCCGGCTTGGACGGCACCAGGCATTCGGCGGCGGCCGGCTGCCTGGCCTGGGCCTGCCAGCAGGCGGCCGCCAGAAGCGGTAACAGGAGGGTGCGCAGCATCTTCATGGGCTCATCATAGCGCGTGGCGGCCGAGTGTACAGCGGCCAGGCTTTCAGTTCGCTTTCAGGCTTCCCGGACGTTGTGGAAATCCCTTATCGGCCCGCCGGAGGCCCCGGCGCGCGGATTTTGCGCTTACACTGGCGCGATGAGAATCCTGCTAGTCGAAGACCACGTCGAGCTGCAGCACTGGGTATCCAAGGCCCTGCGCGACGCCAACCTCACCGTCGAATGCGCGGCCACGGGCGCCGACGCCGACGCCCTGCTGCACACCCAGGACTACGCCCTGGTGATCCTGGACCTGACCCTGCCCAAGATGGACGGGCTGGACGTGCTGCGCCGCCTGCGCGCGCGCGGCGGCGCGCGCGGCGGCACGCCGGTGCTGATCCTGACCGCGCGCGGCGGCCTGGAGGAAAAGGTGCAGGGCCTGAACCTGGGCGCCGACGACTACCTGGCCAAGCCCTTCGAACTGGCGGAGCTGGAGGCGCGCGTCAAGGCGCTGCTGCGGCGCCGCTTCGGCGGCGGCGGCAACGAGAACCTGGTGCAGCGCTGCGGCGGCCTCAGTTTCGACACCGTCTCGCGCATGTTCCACTACTGCGGCGAGCCCTTGGCCCTGACGCCGCGCGAGCATGCCGTGCTGGAAGCGCTGATCGCACGCCCGGGGCGCGCTCTCTCGAAAGACAAGCTGTTCGACGAAGTCTTCGCCCTGGTCGACGACGCCAACGTCGACGCCATCGAGCTCTACATCCACCGCATCCGCAAGAAGCTGGAGCGCCGCGCCGACGGCAACGCCGCGATCGTGACCTTGCGCGGCATCGGCTACCTGCTGCAGGAGCGCCAGGCTTGAGAAAGGCGCCCGGCAGCCTGCGCAACCAGCTGCTGCGCTGGCTGATCCTGCCGCTGGTGGCGCTGGTCGCCGTCAATGCCGTGTCGCTCTACCGCGACGCGCTGGAGGCCGGCGACATCGCCTACGACCGTTCCCTGCTGGCCTCCACCCGCGCCCTCGCCGAGCGGGTCTCGGTACGCGGCGGCAAGGTGGTGGCCGACGTGCCCTACGTCGCCCTGGACAGCTTCGAGACCGACACCCTGGGCCGCATCTACTACAAGGTCACCGGGCCGAACGGGGAAACCGTCTCCGGCTACGACGACCTGCCGCCGGTGCCGGAGGGCGTGCCGCGCTCCGACCTCTACCCTGCCCTGGTGCGCTTCTACCATGCCGAGTACAACGGCGAACCGGTGCGCATCGCGGCCCTGCACCAGCCGGTGTTCGACGATTCGATGCGCGGCATCGCCCTGATCCAGGTGGGCGAGACGCTCGACGCCCGGCGCGCGCTGTCGCGCCGGATCCTGCTCAATACGCTGTGGCGCCAGGCCCTGCTGGTACTGGCGGTGGCGACCCTGGTGTGGTTCGCGGTGCGCCTGGTGCTGCGCCCCCTCATGGCGCTCAAGACCGAGGTCGAGACGCGTTCGCTGTCCGACCTGTCCGATGTCGATCCGGCCCTGGTGCACAAGGAAGTGCGGCCGCTGGTGACGGCCATGAACGGCGCCATGACGCGCATGCAGAACCTGATCGCCAGCCAGCGCCGCTTCATCGCCGACGCTTCGCACCAGCTGCGCACGCCGCTCACGGTGCTCAAGACCCAGGCCGAGCTGGCCCTGCGCGAGGACGATCCGGCCGCCATGCGCGCCATCGTGCGCTCGATCGCCGGCACCACCGATTCCGCCATCCACCTGGCCAACCGCCTCCTGACCCTGGCCCGCATCGAGCATGGCAGCGGGAGCGTGGCCAGCGTCCCCGTTTCGCTGGCGGCCGTGGCCGGCCAGGTCGGGCTGGAGCTGGCGCCGCTGGCGGTGCAGAAAGGGATCGACCTGGCGCTGGAGGCCGAGGATGGCGCCGACACCACCGTCCATGGACAGGAACTCCTGCTGCACGAGCTGGTGTCCAACCTGGCCGACAACGCCATCCGCTACACGCCGCCAGGAGGAAGCGTGCAGCTGCGCGTGGCGCGGACGGAGACCGGCGTCCTGCTAGAGGTGACCGACAGCGGGCCGGGCATCCTTGACGCCGAAATGGAAAAGGTCTTCATGCCCTTCTACCGCGCCCAGGCAAGCCTGGAGGCCAACCCCGGCGGCACCGGCCTGGGCCTGGCCATCGTGCGCGACATCGCCACCATGCACGGCGCCACCCTGGCGCTCGAACGCGCCCCCCACTCCCACGGCCTGAAAGTCAGCGTCCTGTTTTTTCGCCGCACTGAAAGCTAACTGAAAGCCAGCCCCGCCTATAGTTGGCGCAACAAGGCCGGGACTGCGCCGAACCATTCACCCCAGATCCGCCGGCCAATAAGAACTATTGACGACAGCTGCAACGCAGCACTTCTGAGGAGAATCCCATGCTGACCATCCTGGCATACTCGATGATCATCGTGTTCATGTTCCTGATCATGACCAAGCGCCTGCCGGCCATGGTCGCACTGATCGTCGTGCCCATCGCCTTCGGCCTGATCGGCGGCTTCGGCGCGGAGCTGGGCCCGATGATGCTCACCGGGATCAAGAACCTGGCGCCGACCGGCGTCATGCTGATGTTCGCGATCCTGTACTTCGGCATCATGATCGATGCCGGCCTGTTCGACCCGCTGATCCGCCGCATCGTGACCCTGGTCCAGGGCGATCCGGTCAAGATCGTGGTCGGCACCGCGGTGCTGGCCATGTTCGTGTCGCTCGACGGCGACGGCGCCACCACCTACATGATCACGGTCGCGGCCATGCTGCCCCTGTACAAGCGCCTCGGCATGAACCAGCTGATCCTCGCCTGCGTGATCATGCTGGCCGGCGGCGTCTTCAACATCCTGCCCTGGGGCGGCCCGACGGCGCGCGCCGCCAGCGCGCTGGGCGTGGACGTGAGCACCATCTTCGTTCCCATGATCCTGCCGATGGTCGCGGGCGTCTGCTGGGTGCTGTTCGTCGCCTACGTGCTGGGCAAGAATGAGCGCGCCCGCATCGGCAAGGTGCGGCTGGCCGCCCAGGCCAGCATCAAGCAGGCGGCCAACGTCAGCGTCCTGAAGCCCGCCCAGGCCAGCCTCGCGGCGTCCGGCGAGATGGACGGCACCACCGGCCAGTGGATCGCCCATGCAAGCTCAATTGGTGAGGACAGCACCGTCCAGGCCAGGGAAACCGACACCACGGTTTCCGATCCGGCCTTCGCACGTCCGAAACTGATCTGGGTGAACTTCGCGCTCACGGCCCTGCTGCTTGGCTTGCTGATCAAGGGCGCCCTGCCGCTGCCGGCGCTGTTCATGATCTTCTTCGCGATCGCACTGATGATCAACTATCCGCGCCTGGAAGACCAGAAGGAGCGGATCGCGGCGCACGCGGTCAATGCGGTGCCGGTCGTGTCGCTGATCTTCGCCGCCGGCATATTCGTCGGCATCCTGCAGGGCACCAAGATGGTGGACGCCATCGCCCTCAGCGTGATCGCCGCCGTGCCGGACTGGATGGGTCCTTACCTGGCCATCGTGACTGGTCTGCTGAGCATTCCCTTCACCTTCTTCATCTCGAACGACGCCTTCTACTTCGGCATCGTGCCGATCCTGGCCAAGGCCGCCGCCGTGTACGGCATCAGCCCGGCGGAAATCGGCCGCGCCTCGCTGATCGGCCAGCCGGTCCACCTGCTCAGCCCCCTGGTCGCCTCGACCTACCTGCTGGTCGGCATGGCCAAGGTCGAATTCGGCGACCACCAGCGCTTCACCCTGAAGTGGTCGATCACAGCCTCGCTGGTCCTGCTGGTCGCTGCCGTGGTCTTCGGTGTGATCCCGCTGGTCGGGAATCTCTGATCAGCGCGCGATCCCCGCTCTTTCCAGCATCGCATGCAGGAGGACGTTGCAGCCGGCTTCCAGATGATCCGGCTGCGCGTCCTCGATTTCGTTGTGGCTGATCCCGTCCTTGCAGGGGACGAAGATCATGCCTGACGGGGCCACCCGGGCGGCGTAGATGGCGTCGTGGCCGGCGCCGGACACGACGTCCATGGTCGAGTAGCCCAGCTTTTCCGTTGCCTTGCGCACCGCGCCCACGCAGTCCGGGTGGAAGGGGCAAGGCGGATAATAGGACACCCGCTCCACCTCGATCCCCAATCCGGTTTCCCGGCGCGTCTGCGCCACGAAGGCCAGCATCTCCTCGTGCATGGTGTTGAGCAGTTCGTCGCTCACGTTGCGCAGGTCGATGCTGAACTTGACCTGGCCGGGAATGACGTTGCGGCTGTTGGGGAACACCTGCACCATTCCCACCGTCCCGCGGCCGTAGGGCGGATAGCGGTTGGCGATCCTCACCACTTCCTGCATGACGATGGTGGCCACCTGCAGCGCGTCGCGCCGCAAGCCCATCGGCGTCGGTCCGGCGTGGGCTTCCATCCCGGAAACAAGGCAGTCGTACCACGACAGGCCCATCACCGCCGGCACCACGCCGATCACCTTGCCCGCATCCTCCAGCACCGGCCCCTGCTCGATATGGGTCTCGAAATAGGCGCCGATCGGGTGGCGGCCCGGGACTTCGTCGCCGCGGTAGCCGATCCGCTCCAGTTCCTCGCCCACGCTCTTGCCCTCGGTATCGCGGGCCGCATAGGCCGTCTCCAGGCTGAAGGCGCCGCAGAACACGCCCGAACCCATCATCACCGGCACGAAGCGCGAGCCTTCCTCGTTGGTCCAGAACGCGACCTCGATCGGCGCCTCGGTCTGGATCTGCGAATCGTTCAGGGTGCGCACCACTTCCAGCCCGGCCAGCACCCCGTAGTTGCCGTCGAACTTGCCGCCGGTCGGCTGGGTGTCGATGTGGCTGCCGGTGACGACGGGCGGCAAGGCCGGGTTGCGGCCTTCGCGGCGCATGAAGACATTGCCGATCTGGTCGATGGTGACCGTCATGCCCGCTTCCCGGCCCCAGCTCACCACCAGGTCACGGCCCTGGCGGTCGAGATCCGTCAGGGCCAGGCGCTTGACGCCGCCCTTTTCCGTCGCGCCGATCCGGGCCAGTTCCATCAGCGAGGCCCACAGGCGCTTGCCGTCGATACGCAATTCGTTCATCTCAGCTCCCCTCAGGACGCGGACACAGCCGAAAAGGCCGGGCGGGTCACGTAGCGTCCGGCGCCCTCCTCGGCGCGCAGCTCGCCGCGCTCGAACACCAGCTTGCCGGCGGCGATGGTATGGGTCGGGATGCCGCGCACGGTACGGCCCTCGAATACATTGAAGCCGCCCTTCGAATGCTGGGTCGCGGCCGAGATGGTGCGCTTGCCTTCCGGGTCCCAGACCACGATGTCGGCATCCGCCCCCGCCGCCACCAGGCCCTTGCGCGGGTACATGTTGAAGATCTGGGCCGCATTGGTCGAAGTCACCCGCACGAACTCCGACGGAGTCAGCCGCCCGCTGCCGACGCCGGCATCCCAGACCACGGCCATGCGCTCCTCGACGCCGCCGCAGCCGTTCGGGATTTTGGTGAAGTCGTCCTTGCCGGCCGCCTTCTGGGCCGCGCAGAAGGTGCAATGGTCGGTCGCGGTCGTGTGCAGGTTGCCGCCCTGGAGGCCCTGCCACAGCGCCTGCTGGTGGTGGCTGCTGCGGAACGGCGGGCTCATGACGTGGCCGCGCGCGAACTCCGGGTCCGGGTGGCGGTAGACGCTGTCGTCGATCACCAGGTGGCCGGCCAGCGCTTCGCCATACACGCGCTGGCCGCGTGCGCGGGCGCGGGTGATGGCGTCGAGCGATTCGGCGCAGGACACGTGGACGATGTAGACCGGCGTGCCGAGCACGTTGGCGATGGCGATGGCGCGGTTGGCCGCCTCCGCTTCTACTTCCGGTGGGCGCGACAGCGGATGCGCCTCGGCGCCGCGCATGCCCTTGGCCAGCAGTTCCTGCTGCAGCTGGTAGACCAGTTCGCCGTTTTCCGCATGCACGGTCGGGATCGCGCCCAGCTCCAGGGCGCGGCGGAAGCTCTTCACCAAGGTCTCGTCGTCCGCCATGATGGCGTTCTTGTAGGCCATGAAGTGCTTGAAGCTGTTGACGCCGTGCTCGCGCACCAGCACCCCCATCTCTTCGTGCACCGAGGCGTCCCACCAGGTGACGGCCACGTGGAAGGTGTAGTCGCTGGCCGCCTTGCGCGCCCAGCCGCGCCAGGTATGGAAGGCTTCGAGCAGCGACTGCCTGGGGTCGGGAATCACGAAGTCCATGATGGTGGTCGTGCCGCCCGCCAGGCCGGCCGCGGTGCCGGTGTAGAAATCGTCGGCGGTGACCGTGCCCATGAAGGGCAGCTGCATGTGGGTGTGGGTGTCGATCCCGCCCGGCATCACGTACTGTCCGCGCGCGTCGATTACCTTGGCGCCGCCGGGGGCTTCCAGGTTCTCTCCCACGGCGACGATCTTGTCGCCTTCGCACAGCACGTCGGCTTGGTGCGCCCGGTCGGCGTTTACCACGGTACCGCCACGGATAATCACGGTCATACGAGCTCCCTCGGGTTAAGGTTGTGGGGCCGCCAGCGCCGGCACGGCGCGCGCCTTCATCATGGTTCCGTACACCAGCGCCGCGATGGCGAGGCCGACGAACCAGGCATAGGTATAGATGGTCTTGAAGGTCTCGCCCACGCCCGGGAAGGCGTCGGGGAAGGCCGCGTTCAGGAAGCCGGGAATGTTCGGCAGCACGCCGAGCACGAAGGCGAGGACGGCCGCCATGTTCCAGCCATTCCTGTATGCGTAGATCCCGTCCTCGCGGTACATCTGGGCGACATCCAGCTCCGTCTTGCGGATCAGGTAGTAGTCGACGATCAGGATGCCCGCGATGGGCCCCAGCAGGGCCGAATAGCCGACCAGCCATGTGAAGATGTAGTTCTGGGTCGATTCCAGGATCTTCCAGGGCATCATGGCCAGCGCCAGCCCGGCCGTGATGTAGCCGCCGGTACGGTAGCTGATGCGCCTGGGCGCCAGCGCCGAGAAGTCGTAGGCCGGGCCGACCAGGTTGGCCGCCAGGTTCACGCTGACCGTATCCACCAGCAGCACGATCAGCGCCACCAGCACCGCGATGCCGGTCATGCGGCTGGCCAGGTCGACCGGGTCCCACAAGGCCTTGCCGTACAAGACCACGGTGGCCGAGGTCACGATCACGGCCAGCGCCGCCAGCAGCCCCATGGGCAGCGGCAGGCCGACGCTCTGGCCGACCACCTGGTCGCGCTGGCTGCGGGCGAAGCGGGTGAAGTCGGGGATGTTCAGCGCCAGGGTCGCCCAGAATCCGACCATGGCCGTCAGCGAGGGCCAGAACACCTGCCAGAACTGCCCCGCCTTCTTGCCGCCCGGGGCGAATTCCGAAGGACGGTCCAGCAGCGGTCCGAAGCCGCCCGCTTTGTCATACACCCACCACAGCAGCAAGAAGCAGATCGCGATCTTTAATGGCGCCGTATAGGTCTCCAGCTTGCGGATCGATTCGATGCCGTGCACGATGAACCAGACCTGGATCGCCCAGAAAGCCAGGAAGCAGGCCAGCTGGCCCAGGTTGATGCCCAGCCCCGGCAGCGGCTCGCCGCCGATGGGCGCGCCGTTCATCACCCCCAGCAGCGTATAAATCATGCTGCCGCCGAACCAGGTCTGGATGCCGTACCAGCCGCAGGCGACGATGGCGCGCATCAGCGCCGGCAGCCGGGCGCCGCGCGTGCCGAAGGAAGTGCGCGCCAGCACGGCGTAGGGAATCCCGTACTTGGTGCCGGCGTGGCCGATCAGCAGCATCGGCACGAGCACGATGGCGTTGGCCAGGAAGACCGTGAACACGGCCTGCCAGCCCGACATGCCGGCGTCGATCAGGCTGGCCGACAGGGTATAGGCCGGGATGCACATCACCATCCCCACCCACAGGGCCGCGAAATGGTACCAGCGCCAGGTGCGCTGCGCGGCCGTGGTGGGGGCCAGGTCGGCGTTCCAGAGTTCGGCGCTGTGGCTCATATCAGGCCACCTTCGCCGCAGCCGTCTCCGCACGGGGATTGCGCGGATCCTCGGTCCAGTTCATATAGGGCTTGCCGGTCTGCTGCGGCACCATCGTGATGCAGGCCTCAACCGGGCAGGTGATCTCGCACAGGTTGCAGCCCACGCATTCGTCGCGGATGACCTCGTAGCGCCGCTTGCCGGCCCCGTCGACGGCGCGGGCGATGGCCTGGTGCGAGGTGTCCTCGCAGGCCACGTAGCATTTGCCGCACTGGATGCACTTGTCCTGGTCGATCCGGGCGATTACCTGGTAATTCATGTCCAGGTATTTCCAGTCGGTGGTATTGGGCACCGCCTTGCCGGAGAAGGCGGCGATGTCCGCGTAAGCCTTGCTGTCCATCCAGCGCGCCAGGCCATCCTTCATTTCCTCGACGATGCGGAAGCCATGCAGCATGGCCGCCGTGCATACCTGCACGCAGCCCGCGCCCAGGGCGATGAACTCGGCCGCGTCGCGCCAGCTGCCGATGCCGCCGATGCCGGAGATCGGCAAGCCGCGCGTCGCCGGGTCGCGTGCGATCTCGGCCACCATGTTGAGCGCGATCGGCTTGACCGCCGAGCCGCAGTAGCCGCCGTGGGTGCTGGCGCCGCCGACCACCGGGAAAGCCACCATGCGGTCCAGGTCGAGGTGGGTGATGGAATTGATGGTGTTGATCAGGGAGACGGCATCGGCGCCGCCAGCCAGCGCGGCCCGGGCTGGGGCGCGCACATCGGTGATGTTGGGCGTCAGTTTGACGATCACCGGCAGGCGCGTGTGCTTCTTGCACCAGGCGGTCACCATCTGCACGTAGTCCGGCACCTGTCCCACGGCCGCGCCCATGCCGCGCTCCGGCATGCCGTGCGGGCAGCCGAAATTCAGCTCGATGCCGTCGGCGCCGGTGGCCTCGATCAGGGGCAGGATGGCGGCCCAGGGCGCTTCCTCGCAGGGCAGCATCAGGGACACGACCAGGGCCCGGTCCGGCCAGTCCTTTTTCACCTGCGTGATTTCGCGCAGGTTGATCTCCAGGCTGCGGTCGGTGATCAGCTCGATGTTGTTGAAGCCGAGGACTTCGCGGTTCTTGCCGTAGTGGGCCGAATAGCGCGAGGAGACGTTGACCGCCGGCGGATCTTCTCCCAGGGTCTTCCAGACCACCCCGCCCCAGCCGGCCTCGAAGGCGCGCACGACGTTGTAGGCCTTGTCGGTCGGCGGCGCCGAGGCCAGCCAGAACGGGTTCGGCGACTTGATGCCGCAGAAGTCGATGCTCAGGTCGGCCATGCTGCCTCCGATGTCGATTGGATATCGTTGTGAATGGAGAGCGCTGCCAGCTTGCCATGCTGGACCGCCTGCACCGTCAGGTCCTGACCCGGCGCCACGCAATCGCCGCCGGCGTAGATGCCGGGCAGCGCGGTGCGGAAGCGCTCGTCGATCCAGATGCGCTCGCCCTCGCGCGACAGTTCCCGCGCCAGCGGCTCCTGTAGCCCCTCTTCGCTCATGCCCTGGCCGATGGCCTTGAACACCGCGTCCGCCGCGATCTCGAGATAGCCGCCGGTGCGCACCAGCCGGCCGTCCTCGATGCGGGTCTGCTCGAAGCGCATGCCGGCCACCTTGGCGGTGTCGTCCAGCAGCACCTCCAGCGGCGCGGCCCAGGTGCGAATCTGGACCTGGTTGGCCTTGGCGATCTCGATTTCGTGGCCGGTCGCGCTCATGGATTCCATGCCGCGCCGGTACACCAGGGTCACCTCCGCCGCGCCCAGGCGCTTGATCTGCACCGCCATGTCGATCGCCGTATTCCCCGCGCCGATGACGATGGCGCGGCGCGGCACCGGCAGGCTGGCCAGGTCGCTCGCCTGGCGCAGCGCGGCGATATAGTCGATCGCCGCCATCAGGCCAGGCGCATCCTCGCCCGTCAGGCCGAGTGCGCGGCTGGCGCCCAGGCCGATCCCGAGGAAGACCGCGTCGTAGCGGGTGTGCAGCTCGGCCAGGCTCAGGTTCACGCCCAGCTTGCGGCCGTGGGCGATCTCGATGCCGCCGATGGCCAGCAGGAAGTCCACCTCCGCCTGGGCGAAGTCGCCCGGCAGCTTGTACCTGGCGATGCCGTATTCGTTCAGGCCGCCCGCCTTCTCGCGCGCCTCGTACACGACCACGTCGTGGCCCAGCATGGCCAGGCGGTGGGCGCAGGACAGGCCCGCCGGCCCCGCGCCGACCACGGCCACCACCTTGCCGGTGGACGGGGCGCGCTGGAACGGGTGGCCATTGAAATGGGCATGATCGATGGCGTAGCGCTGCAGCAGCCCGATGCGCACCGGCTCGCGCTCGGCCGGGTTGTTGCGCACGCAGGCGTTCTCGCACAGGATCTCGGTCGGGCAGACGCGCGAGCAGCTGCCGCCGAAGATGTTGGCCTTCAGGATGCCGTAGGCGGCGCCATCGATGTTCTGCTCATGGATATTGCGGATGAAGCCGGCCACGTCGATATCGGTGGGGCAGGCGTTCATGCAGGGCGCGTCGTAGCAATAGAGACAGCGGGCCGCCTCGACCGCCGCCTGGCGCGCGGTGAGCGGCGGGGCCAGGTCGGTGAACTGGGCGGCCAGTTCGCTGCTCGAACCGGCGGCGGACGGCAAGTGTTGGAGTGAGTCGAGCATAGGCGTCCCTTATGTCTATTTCATCTGCGGGAAAGCGAACTGCGGTCCGGAACTGGCGCTGTCCGGCCAGCGCTGCATCACCGCCTTGTGGCGCGTGTAAAAGCGCACGCCCTCGGGGCCGTAGGCATGGTGGTCGCCGAACAGGCTGCGTTTCCAGCCGCCGAAGCTGTTGAAGGCCATCGGCACCGGCAGCGGCACGTTTACGCCCACCATGCCCACTTCGATCTGGCGCACGAACTCGCGCGCCACGCCGCCGTCGCGGGTGAAGATGGCGACGCCGTTGCCGTATTCGTTGGCGTTGATGAGTTCCACGGCGCTGCCCACGTCCGGCAGGCGCACCACGCACAGCACCGGCCCGAAGATCTCTTCCTTGTAGATCGTCATGTCCGGCTTGACGTGGTCGAACAGGGTGCCGCCCACGAAGAAGCCTTTCTCGCAGCCCGCGACCTGGTGGCCGCGCCCGTCCACGACGAGTGTCGCGCCCTGTTCCACGCCCTGGCCGATCAGGCGCTCGATGCGCTCCTTGGCGGCCCTGGTGATCACCGGCCCCATCTCGGCGCCGTCCTCCATGCCGTCGCCGATCTTCAGCCGGGCCGTGCGCTCGGCCAGCGCCGCCACCAGGCGGTCGCCCGCCTCGCCCACCGCTACCGCGACGGAGATGGCCATGCAGCGCTCGCCCGCAGAGCCGTAGGCGGCGCCGATCAGGGCGTCGACGGCCATCGTCATGTCGGCGTCGGGCATCACCACCATATGGTTCTTGGCGCCGCCCAGGGCCTGCACGCGCTTGCCCTTGGCGGAACCGCGCGCGTAGATGTATTCGGCAATCGGGGTCGAACCGACAAAGCTGACCGCCTGCACATCGGGATGGTCGAGCAGCGCATCGACCGCCACCTTGTCGCCCTGGACCACGTTGAACACCCCGTCCGGCAGCCCCGCTTCCTTGAGCAGGCGCGCATGCAGCAAGGAGGCCGAGGGATCGCGCTCCGACGGCTTGAGCACGAAGGTATTCCCGCAGGCGATCGCGATCGGGAACATCCACATCGGCACCATCACCGGGAAGTTGAAGGGCGTGATGCCGGCCACCACGCCCAGCGGCTGGCGCATCGACCAGGCATCGATGCCGCGTGCGATCTGGTCGGTGAACTCGCCCTTGAGCAGCTGCGGGATGCCGACCGCGAATTCCACGACTTCGATCCCGCGCGCCACTTCGCCCTGGGCGTCAGCGAAGGTCTTGCCGTGTTCGCGCGTGACCAGGGCCGCGAATTCGTCGGTATGCGCGCGGCACAGTTGCAGGTAGTTGAACAGCACCCGCGCCCGCTGCAGCGGCGGCGTCGCCGCCCAGGCCGGGAAAGCCGCATGGGCGGCGCCCACGGCCGCGTCGACGTCCTCGTGGTCCGCCAGCGCCACGGTGGCGCAAGGCGCGCCGCGCGCCGGGTTGTAGACATCGGCCTGGCGCAGGCTGGGCCGCTCGAGCTGCTGGCCGTTGATGAAATGCGAGATGAAGGTCATAGGTCTTAATCCAGGTTCTTCAGGACGGTAGCCAGCTTGCCGAACAATTCGTCGATGTGCTGCTTGCCCAGGACGAGCGGCGGCGACAGCGCGATGATGTCGCCGGTGGTGCGGATCAGGAGGCCGTCCGCGAAGGCCTTCTTGAGCGCGCTGTAGGCGCGCGCACCGGGCTTGCCGGGGATGGATTCCAGCTCGATGCCGCCGACCAGGCCGATCGAGCGCAGGTCGATCACATGCGGCAGGCCGCGCAGCGCATGCAGCGCGTCCTCGAAGTAAGGCTGCATCTCGCGGGCGTTGTCGAGGATGCCCTGCTCGCGGAACACCTCGAGCGTGGCCAGCGAGGCCGCGCAGGCCAGCGGATGGCCGGAATAGGTATAGCCGTGGAACAGTTCGATGCCCGCCGGCGCGTCCATGACGGCGTCGTGGATGTGGCGCTTGGAGAACACGGCGCCCATCGGCACGGCGGCATTGGTCAGGCCCTTGGCGACCGTCATCATGTCCGGTTCGACCCCGAAGTAATCGCTGGCGAAGGGCGTGGTCAGGCGGCCGAAGCCGGTGATGACTTCGTCGAAGATCAGCAGGATGCCGTGCTTGTCGCAGAGTTCGCGCAGGCGCTTCAGATAGCCCTTGGGCGGCACCAGCACCCCGGTCGATCCCGACACCGGCTCGACGATGACGGCCGCGATGGTCGAGGCGTCGTGCAGCGCCACCAGGCGTTCCAGTTCGTCCGCCAGCTCCACGCCGAAGTCCGGCTCGCCACGCGAGAAGGCGTTCTTGAGCAGGTTGTGGGTATGCGGCAGGTGGTCGACGCCGGGCAGCAGCGGGCCGAACTGCTTGCGGTTGGGACCGATGCCGCCCACCGACAGCCCGCCGAAGCCGACCCCGTGGTAGCCGCGCTCGCGGCCGATCAGGCGGGTGCGTCCGCCCTCCCCGCGCGCCTTGTGGTAAGCCAGCGCCATCTTGAGCGCGGTGTCGACCGCCTCGGAGCCGGAGTTGGTGTAGAAGACGTGGCCGAACTTGTGGCCCGTGTAGTCCATCAGCTGTTCGGCCAGCTCGAAGGCCGCCGGGTGCCCCATCTGGAAGGTCGGCGCGAAATCCAGCTGGCCGGCCATGGTGGCGATCGCCTCGGTGATGCGCGGCTGGGCGTGGCCGCAGGGCACGCACCACAGCCCGGCGGTGCCGTCGAGGATGGGATTGCCGTCGACATCGCGGTAATACATCCCTTCGGCCGACACGAGCAGGCGCGGACTGGTCTTGAAGTCGCGGTTGTTCGTGAATGGCATCCAAAATGAGGACATCGACTGGGGCCTGGACTCGTTCATGCGGTCTCCTTCGCCGTCGCGGCAAAATTTTTACCAATTGGCAAAATACTGGTCAATAATAGATAGCAAGGCAACATTGGCAACAGATACACCACCGGCAAAAGCGACCAACCGTACTGGTCACGCGGCCTGTACAGTTCTTAACCCGTCGAGCGGAGCGCGATGATGGAAGAAGCGGTGTTGATGGAAGATGTCTCATGCAAGCACAAAGGCGCGGCCTGGCCGCAGCTCGACATTGACCGAGGCAAGCGCGGCGGCCTGGTCGACCAGATCGTGGCGGCCATCTCGGCGATGGTAAGCGAAGGCCAACTGGGCGCCGGGACCAAAATGCCCTCGGTTAGACAATTCGCAAAGTACAACGCGGTCAGCACCTTCACCGTGGTCGAAGCCTACGAGCGCCTGCACCAGCTCGGCCTGTTGTCCTCGCGCCGCGGCTTGGGCTTCTTCGTCGCGCGCCCACAACCCCAGCCTGCGCCGGTGCCGTCGCAGCCCGGCCTGGTGTCCGAGATCGACGCCCTCGCCCCCGACCTGTATTCCGGCCAGGCGGAAGCCCTGCCGGTCGGCGCCGGCTGGCTGCCGCCCGAGTGGTACGGCGAAAACACCATCCTCGACGCCGTGCGCCACGCGATGAAGATCCCGGCCGGCCGCCTGCGCGGCTATGGCCACCCGCTCGGCTTCCCGGCCCTGCGCCAGCAGCTCGCCGCCAGCCTGAGCAGCGAGCTGTTCCCGGTCGACGCCGACCAGATCCTGCTCACCCATGGCGCCACCCACGCGTTCGACCTGGTGCTGCGCACGCTGACGCGCCCCGGCGACGTGGTCTTCGTGGAAGACCCCGGCTACAGCAACCTGCTGGCCCTGATCCGCCATCACGGCTGCGTCCCGGTCGGCGTCCATCGCGGCGCCCAGGGACTCGACCTCGACGAGCTCGCGCGCCAGGCGGGCGAGCACCACCCCAAGCTCATGTTCGTCAACACCGTGCTGCAGAACCCCCTCGGCACCTCGCTCACCCAGCGCCAGGCCCACCATCTGCTGGGCCTGGCCGAGCAGTTCGACTTCTGGCTGGTGGAAGACGACATCTACCGCGAGCTCGCCCTGCCCGGAGAAGCGTCGCTGGCGGCGATGGACGGCCTGCGCCGCGTGATCCGGGTCGGCAGCTTTTCCAAGACCCTGTCGCCGGTATTGCGGGTCGGCTCGCTGTGCGCATCGGCCTCGCTGCTGCCGGAACTGCTGCGCGTGAAAATGGTGGCCGGGCTGACGACTTCCGAGATCAACGAGCGCGCCGTGCTCGACGCCATCGGCACGCGCGGCTACCGGCGCATGGTCGAACGCCTCGCGCGCCAGCTGGCCGATGCGCGGGAACGCACCCTTGAATCCTTGCGCGGCGTCGGCATGGCGCCCCTGGCCCAGCCGCGCGGCGGAATGTTCGTCAGCGCCGGATGGCTCGATGCGCCCATTGCCACGCGCAACGGGCGCGGCATCGCCGACGCCGCCCTCAAGGCCGGCATCCTGCTCGCGCCGGGCGAGTTCTTCACCCAGCGCCAGCCCCAGGGCATCTGGTTCCGCTTCAACGCGGCCTATGCGGACGACGAACGGCTGCTGGCCTTCCTGCGCACCCAGCGCTGAGGATCGACATGGATATCAACGTCAAACGCCGCGACAAGCTCGAGACCACGATCCTCGCCGCCGCCACCCGGTTGTTCGCCGAACGCGGCTTCGAAGGCACGAGCATCGCCGCCGTGGCCGAGCATGCCGGCATCTCGAAGCAGAACCTGCTCTACTACTTCCCCGCCAAGCAGGACCTGTACCGGCGCGTGCTCGACGACGTGCTCGACGACTGGCTGGAGCGCATGCAGCACCTGGCCGAGGCCGAAGGCGCGCCCGCGGATGTGCTGCGCGCCTATGTCGCGGCCAAGCTGCGCTTCTCGCGCGAGCAGCCCTGGGCCTCGCGCGTGTATGCGATGGAAGTCATCGGCGGCGCCAAGTTCTACGGCGAGCAGATCCGCGAACGCGTGGTGCCGCTGCTGCGCCGGGATATCGAGGTGTTCGAGCGCTGGATCCGCGAGGGCCGCATCGCGCCGGTGAACGCGACCCACCTGCTGTTCGCGCTGTGGGCGATGACCCAGTCCTATGCCGACTTCGCCGCCCAGATGGCGCTGGTGCTGGACCGGGACGAACTGGCGGCGGCCGATTTCGAGGACGCCGAGCGCACCATCGGCGACCTGGCGGTGCGGGCCGTAACAAGCACGCGCTAGCGGTCGCCGAGGCAGATGCCGAGATCGCGCGCCGTGCGCACCGTGTCGCCGTCGAGCGGCACGCGCTTGGTGCGGCCGGCCACCTCGGCCAGCGGCGCGGTGCCGATCCCGTGCTCGCCCAGGGTCACCATCACGCCCGATTGCCCGGCCGCCAGCGCCCTCACCGCCGCCGCGCCGAAGCGCGCGGCGATCACGCGATCGACGGCGGACGGGCTGCCGCCGCGCAGCAGGTGGCCCAGCACCACGCTGCGGCACTCCTTGCCGGTGCGCTCGGCCAGGCGCGCCTCGACACAGGCGCCGACGCCGCCCAGGCGCTCCGCGTGCCCCGCTTCGGCCGCCGCCTGCACCAGGCGCTGGCCGCCCAGCGGCTGGGCGCCTTCGGCCGCCACCACGATGGCGTGATGCCGCCCGCGCGCATCGCGCCGCCGCACCGCATCCACGACGGCGTCGATATCGAAGTCGAGTTCAGGCAGCAGGATCGCATGCGCGCCGGCCGCCATCCCCGCGTGCAGCGCGATCCAGCCGGCGTAGCGCCCCATCACCTCGACCACCATCACGCGGTGCTGGCTGTCCGCGGTCGTATGCAGGCGGTCGATGCATTCGGTGGCGAAGCCGGCCGCGGTGTCGAAGCCGAAGGTCTGGATGGTGCGGTCGAGGTCATTGTCGATGGTCTTGGGCACGCCCACCACCCGCACGCCCTTGCGCTCCAGGGCGGCGGCGATTTCCATCGAACCGTCCCCGCCCACGACGATGAGCGCGTCGAGGCCGCGCCGGCGCAGCAAGGCCGCCAGTTCGTCGCTGCGGTCTTCCTCAACCAGGCTGCCGTCGCTGCGCCTGACCGGATAGCGCAACGGATTGCCCCGGTTGGTGCTGCCGAGGATGGTGCCGCCGAGATGGCCGATGCCGTGCACATGGTCGGCCAACAACTGCGGCACCGGCTCGCCGAGGCAGAGTTCGGGCGCCAGCAGGCCGTTGAAGCCGTCGCGGATGCCGTAGCACGCCCAGCCCAGGCGGTCGGCCGCCAGCACGGCCGCGCGGATCACGGCATTCAGGCCGGGGGCGTCGCCGCCGCCGGTGACAATGGCCAGGCGCCGGATGAGCGACCCCATGGCCTAGCGGTGCACCAGGACCGGAATCGCACTGTGGACCAGCACTTTATGCGTCTCGCTGCCCAGCAGCAGGCCCTTGATGCCATGGTAGCCGTGGGACGCCATCACGATCAGGTCGCAGCCGCGCTCGCGCGCGGTGGCGATGATGGCTTCGTACGGACTGTCCGTCACCACCCGCAGGCTGGTGGCGGGCACGCCGGCATCGCGTGCCGCGGCGGCGGCCTCGTCAAGCAGGCGCTGCGCCCGCGCGGCGCTGGCCGCTTCATAAGTATCAGGAGTCTGTTCCAGCATCTCGGCGCTGACGCTGAAGGTATGGAAAGCCGGCGTGGCCGTCATGGCGACCACCTCGGCCCCGACGCTCCTGGCGAAATCGATGCCGGCCTGGACGGCGCGCCCGGACGCCTCGGAACCGTCGGTCGGCAGAAGTATGCGCTTGTACATATCATTCTCCCTTGCGGGCAGTGACGCCCTTTTCTCCAGCATATGCGGTCGCGCCGAATAGGCAAGGCCCATCCGTATAGAGTTCATCCGTTGATCGTGATCCGACATTCCGGGGACCTGCACGTTTCCTGTGTCATATCCCTTTGATCTGAGCGCTGGGCGCTCAAGATCGTTTCGTGATACCCAACGGATAACGCTTGTGCCTGGCGGCCACCGCCTTAGACTGGGAGTAGCGCTACTGGCGAAGACCAGGGTGCGAAGCATGCCCGAAGGCGTCCTGCGCCATGAAGGCCAATTCAAGTCTTGAAGGAGCACATCATGCGTACCCGTTACCTCGCAGTCCCTGTCTGCCTGCTGCTGATGGCCGATGCAGGAGCCCAGTCAGGAAAACTACCGTATCCCGCCATATCGCCAAGCTCGACCGTGCAAGTGACGGCGACGGCGCCCACCTACCGGATCCAGTCCGACGAGCAGGACCGGGTGGCCGGCCGCTATGCCATGTCGAATGGCTGGCGCATGCAGATCGAACCGACCGGGAACGGCATCGAAGCGCGCATCGACAGGCGCCGCCCGATCCAGCTGGTGGCCCAATCGGCCGACCGCTTCGTCTCCCCCGACGGCAATGTGACCATGGAGTTCAACCGCGGCGCCCACGGCGACGACATGCTCATGAGCTATGTGCCCGAATCGAGCGATCCGCGCCTGGCCCAGGTCATCGTCATCAAGGCGACCATGGCGCAACGGTGAGCAACCGGACCGGCGCCCTTACGCCGCCGGTCCGTAGCCGGGCCAGCGCGCCTCAGCGCCGCGCCCGTACGAACTTCATGACCACCCCTGTCGTGCCGAGCAGTGTCCCGCTGCCGTTGGCCAGCAGGTAGAGTTCGCCGCGCTGGTCCTGGGCGAAACCGAGCACCGCCAGGTCGAAGGGATTCCGGTTGACCGGAGTCAGGTTCTCGACCCGGTTATTCCTGCCGAGTACAAAGAGATGCCCTTGCGGCGTCGGCCCGCCCCTGCCTGAATAATCGCCGAATACATACTGCCCTTTCAGCTGCTGCAGCCGGTTGCCGCGATAGACGTAGCCGCCGATGACGGCGACGCGGCTCGGCGGCGCGCCGGCGCCGTCGGCATGGTCGTACTGGGCGATCGGATCGACCAGGCCAGCCGGCAGGCCGGGACTATCGGCATGGACGAAGCCCGGCGCATCCGGGCCGCCGGTGTCGAACAGGAAGGTCCCTTCCTTGATCCGCCAGCCATAGTTGCCGCCGGCCGTCACGACATCGACTTCCTCGACCTGGTTCTGGCCGACGTCGCCCACGATCAGGCGTCCCATCGGGTCGAAGGACATCCGGAACGGATTGCGGAAACCATAGGCGAAGATCTCGTCTGCGCCGTCGCGGTTGACGAAGGGGTTGTCGGCCGGGATGCCGTACCTGCCGTTGGCCGCATTGCGTCCCAGCGGGTCGATGCGCAGGATCTTGCCGAGCACATTGCCCGGCGCCAGGCTCTGCGCATTGCCGCCGGCGACGTGGCCCACGCCCTCGTCGTCGGCCGCGCCGCCATCGCCGAGGGAGATGTACAGCATCTGGTCGGGACCGAAGGCGATCGCACCGCCGTTGTGGTTGAACTGGGGCTTGTCGATACGCATCAGTTCACGCGCGCTGCCCAGGTCGACCGGGCTGTTGCGCCGGCCGGGACGCTGGACCCGCCATTCGGTCACCACGCTCTGGCAATTCGGCGCCGCGCCCGCCGGCATGGTGCTGAAGTCGGCCGCGCCCTTCACCGGCTGGGAGGTGAAGGTATAGAACAGGCCGTTGAAGCGGAATTGCGGATGGAAGGCGATGCCGAGCAGTCCGCGTTCGTCGTATTTGCCCGGTCCCAGTCCCAGCGGGCTCACCAGCAGGCTGCGTACGTCGAGAAACTGTTCGGGCTGGCGCGAGCCGGCGTCGTCGTCGTCGTCGTCGCCGTCGTCGCCATCCTCGGCCCGGTTGGCGATGTGGACGCGCCACACGAGGCCGATCTGGTCGGCCACGTACAGGTGGCGGCGGTCGCCTGGCGCGACGGCGGCGGCCACCGGGGAGACCAGGCCGGAGACGACCGTTTCCAGGGCGACCATGGCGTGGCTCTGCGCCAACTGGCCTGGTATCGGATCGGCCAGTGGGGCCGGCGCCTGGGCGCCGGCGGCGGTGGCGACCATGCCGGCCAGCGCCGGCATCAATATGCGGAACATCGTGCTTGGCTTCATGACATGCCCTTTCCTTGGCCGGACGGCCGTTGACTAGACCGACGGTTAATGCCCCGCCGGTCCGGAAAGGTTCACGTCATGCGCCAGGCGCCGGCTTACTGGGCGGTGATCTTGGCGTCCTTCGCCAGCCTGGCGAAGCGCTCGGTGTCGGTCTTGATCTGGCTGGCCATCTGCGCGGCGCTGTTACCGACCGGAACGGCGCCGATCTCGTCCATCCGCTTGCGGAAGTCGGGCGAGTTGACGATCCTGACGATCTCGGTATTCAGGCGGGCCACGACGTCCTTCGGCGTCGCGGCGGGCGCCAGGATGCCGAACCAGGTGCCCTGGTCGAAGCCTTTCAGGCCGGCCTCGTCCAGGGTCGGGACGTTGGGCAAGGCGGCCGAGCGCTGGATGGTGGTCACTGCCAGTGCGCGCAGCTTGCCGGCGCGGATATGCGACAGCACCGGAGTGACCGTGTCGAAGGACATGTCGACCTGGCCGCCCAGCAGGTCGATGGTCAGCGGACCGCTGCCCTTGTAGGGCACGTGCAGGATGTCGACGCCGCTGGCAAGGTTGAACTGGGCGCCGATCAGGTGCTGGCCGGTGCCGTTGCCGTTCGAGCCGAAGGTCAGCTTGCCGGGCGACTTTTTCGCCAGCGCGATCAGTTCCTGGACGTTCTTCGCCCCGAGGTTCGGGTTCACCACCAGCACATTGGGCACCATGGCCACGGTGGTGACCGGCGCCAGGTCGCGCTGGAAGTCGTAGGGCAGCTTCTTGTAGACGCTGGTGGCGATCGTGTGGTGGACGGCGCCCACCAGCAGGGTGTGGCCATCCGCCCCGGCCTTGGCGACATAATCGGCCCCGATGGTGGCGCCGGCGCCCGGCTTGTTTTCCACGATCACCGGCTTGCCCAGGCTCTTGGACAATTCCTGGCCCAGGGCGCGCGCGATCACGTCGGTGGTGCCGCCGGTCGCGAACGGCACGACGATGCTGATGGTCTTGGCAGGCCAGGCCTGGGCCATGGCCGGGCCGCCGCTCCCCAGCAAGACGGCAAGGGCGAGGGCTTTCGCAACGCGGGGATAGTGCTGGTTCTGCATGCTTGTCTCCTGATTGTTTGTCGAAGTCGCCCTGGAGCTGATCTGGATTCTTGTTGTCTTGTCACCGGGGGCAAGAGCAATATACGGCTTGCGTGAGTTTAAAAACGCCGCTAGAGTTGAAGTACTATTAAATTTGAGTCAACAATGTCCACACCCATCAATGCCCAGTCCGAGATGGCGTTTTTCAGCCTGCTGGTGCGTGCCGGCAGCCTCTCGGCGGCCGCGCGCGAGCTGAACGTCACCACCGCCGGCGTCAGCAAGCGGCTGTCGCAGATGGAGGCGCGCCTCGGGGTTCCGCTGCTGCACCGGACCACGCGCCGCATCGGCCTGACGACCGAAGGCGAGATGTACCTCGAGAATTCGCGCCGCATCCTGGCCGACATCGAAGACATGGAGCAGATGATCACCAGCGCGCGCACGGCGCCCAAGGGGCTGCTGCGGGTGAACGCCACGCTGGGCTTCGGCCGCAGCCATATCGCGCCGCTGATTTCGGCCTATCACAAGCGCTATCCCGAGGTGGAGATCCAGCTCCAGCTGACGGTCAACCCGCCTTCGCTGATCGAAGACGCCTGCGACGTGTGGATCCGCTTCGGTGAACCGCCCGATACGCGGGTGATCGCGCGCCGCCTGGGCTCGAACCGGCGCCTGATCTGCGCCTCGCCCGCCTACCTGGAACGGCATGGCACTCCGCGCGTCCCGAACGACCTGGCCCAGCACAGCTGCATCGGCATCCGCCAGGGCGCGGAAGCCTATGGCATCTGGCACCTGAGCTCCGGGCAGCGAACGGAAACGGTGAAGGTGCGCGGCCCGCTCAGCACCAACGACGGCGGCATCGCCGTCAACTGGGCGCTCGAGGGGCACGGCCTGATCATGCGGGCGGAATGGGATATCGCCAGGTACCTGGAAAGCGGACGCCTGCGCCAGGTCCTGGCGAACTGGGAAACGCCGCCGGCCGACATCTATGCGGTCTACCCGCACCAGCTGCAGACGGCGGCGCGGGTGCGCACCTTCGTCGACTTCGCGGCCGAAGCCTTTTCGTCGGCGACCCCGGCGGGCCAGGAAGTGGCGCGCTGGGATGCGAGCGGCGCGAACGAGCGCCCTTAGAAGCTGTGGCGCACGCCGAGGTTGAAGGCCTTGTCGCCGCTGCCCGCCTCGGTGTTGTTCGCCACCGTGTAGCCGGCGCCGTTACGGTTGTCGACCCCGCCGTACACCGCATACAGGCTGCTGCGCTTCGACAGCGAGTACAGGTAGCCCAGGCCCCAGGAACGCGCATCCTGGTTCAAGCTGGTCTTGTCGTCCTTGCGCATGATCGTCGCGACCACGTTGCCCGGACCGGCCGGGATGATCGCCCCCAGCAGGATCTCGTTGCCGTCGGTGGACGCCGTCGGACGCACGCCGCCGTAGGGATTGTTGTTGTTCCCGAGCGGCGCGGCGTTGAAACCCTTGTCGACGCTGAACGCGAAGTAAGCTTTCAGCAGCTTGAAGTCGTAGTTCGCGACCAGCAGCTTGTTGCTGGCGTTGCCGCGCGTGACCGGGCTTACGCCGGGCGCCGCGGCGACATCCGAATTCTTGTGGTTGTAGGCCAGGCGCACATTCAGCGGCCCCCTGGAATAGCCGACCGAGGCGCCGAGGTTGCGTCCCGACCTGGTGCTGCCGAGCTGCTCGCCGGCCGCGTAGGCGATGTCGGCGGTGACGCCGTTCACGGTGGGCGTGGTGTACATCACCGTGTTGCTGGTGCGGACGTTCAGGCCGAAGTCCGGGAACACGTTCTTCGAGCCGCCGGCGTAGCCGGTGCTGAATGGATCGCCCACCTGGGCCAGGGCCTGGTGCCAGGGGGTGTACTGGCGGCCCAGGGTCAGCGATCCCATCCTGCTCTTGAGGCCCACGAAGGCCTGGCGGTTGAAGATGGCGCCGGCGGAATCCACTTCGCCCGTGTCCATGCGGAAGCCGTTTTCCAGGTTGAAGAACACCGAGGCGCCGCCGCCCAGGTCTTCGCTGCCGCGAAAGCCGATGCGCGAATGCGAGCCGACGCCGCTGGTGATCTTGTTGACGTCGCCCGCCGCGCCGCCGCTTTCGTGCACGAAACCCGCATCGGCGATGCCGTAGATCGTCACGTTGGTCTGGGCCTGGGCTGGGTCGGCGCCGAGCGCCAGGATGGCGGCGCCAATGAGGCTCTTCTTCATCTTGTCTCCTTGTTATATGGGCGCGAAGCCCTTCTTTGGTACTACGAAACTTGTGCGATGCGCAGCAGGTTGGTCGTGCCCGCCGTCCCGAAAGGCATGCCGGCGGCGATGACGATGGTCTGGCCCGGAGCGGCCAGCCCTTCCCTGCCGGCCGTGCTGCAGGCGAAGTCGGTCATCTCGGAAACCGAGGCCACGTCGTGGACCAGGACCGCATGCACGCCCCACACCAGGGCCAGGCTGCGCGCGGTGGACAGGCGGGGCGTCATCCCGATGATCGGCGCCTTCGGCCGCTCGCGCGCGATCCGTAGCGCCGAGTGGCCGGAGCTGGTATAGGCCACGGTCGCGGCCACGTCCAGCAGGTCGGCGACGTTGCGCAAGGCCAGGCCGATCGCGTCCGCGATCTCGGCCCGCGCCGGGCTTTGGCTGGCCTGCATGGATTCCAGGTAGTAGGCGTCCGATTCCGTCTGCTCGATGATCTTGTTCATCATGCTCACCGCCTCGACCGGGAACTTGCCCGATGCCGACTCGGCCGACAGCATCACGGCGTCGGCGCCGTCGTAGATGGCCGTGGCGACGTCGGATGCCTCGGCGCGGGTCGGTACCGGCGCCGCCACCATCGATTCCAGCATCTGGGTCGCGACGATCACCGGCTTGCCGAGGCGGCGGCAGGCGCGCACGATGCGCTTCTGGATCGCCGGCACTTGCTCCGCCGGCATTTCGACGCCCAGGTCGCCCCTGGCCACCATGACTCCGTCGGCGGCCTCCACGATCGCGTCCAGCCGGGCGACGGCGGACGGCTTCTCCAGCTTGGCGATGATCGCTGCGCGGCCCTGGACGATCTCCCTGATCTCGTGGATGTCCTCGGCGCGCTGCACGAAGGACAGCGCCACATAGTCGACGCCCAGGCCCAGCCCGAAGTCGAGGTCCCTGCGGTCCTTGTCGGTCATGGCCGACATGGGCAGGACCACGCCCGGCACGTTCACGCCCTTGCGGTCGGACAGCACGCCGCCGTTGACCACGATGGTGTCGGCATGGTCGGCCCCGAAGCGCTCGACCTGCAGTTCGATGCGGCCGTCGTCGAGCAGCAGGCGCGCGCCCGGCTCCAGCGCGGCGAAGATTTCGGGATGCGGCAGCGCCACCCGCTCCACGTCGCCCGGCCTGGCGCCGTGCAGGTCGAGGCGGAAGGCGGCGCCCTTCTCCAGCTTCACCGACCCTTGGGCGAAGGCGCCGATGCGCAGCTTGGGGCCCTGTAAGTCGAGCAGCACGCCGATGGGGCGTCCCAGGCGCTGTTCCATGGCGCGCAGCGTGGACAGGCGCTGGCGGTGGTCCTCGTGGCTGCCATGGCTGAAGTTCAGGCGGAAGACATCGGCGCCGGCCAGGAACATGGCCTCCAGGGTGGAGGAATCCGAGCTGGCGGGGCCGACGGTGGCGACGATTTTTGCTTTGCGGTTACGGTTCATGGTGCACTCGAGAGATGAGGATGGCCCGGAAGTCGTTGACGTTGGTGAGGGTGGGCCCGGTGACCACCGAATCGCCCAGCGCCTGGAAGAATCCGTGGCCATCGTTCCGGTCCAGGCTGTCGAGCGGGCGCATGCCCTGCTGGAAGGCGCGCGCGATCGTGTCGGGCGAAAAATAGGCGCCGGCGATCTCTTCGCGGCCGTCGACGCCGTCGGTATCGCCTGCCAGGCCGTGCACGCCCGGCTCGCCACGCAGGGCGATGGCGGCGGACAGCAGGAATTCCACATTGCGCCCGCCCCTGCCGTCGCCTTTCAGGGTGACCGTGGTTTCGCCGCCCGACAGCAGCACGCAGGGTCCCGCACAGGGCTGGCCGCGGCGCGCAGCCTGGAATGTGATGCCGGCGATGACCTTGCCGACTTCGCGCGCCTCCCCTTCGATGCTGTCGCCGAGGATGCAGGCGGCGACGCCCTCCTCTTCCGCCACTTTCGCCGCCGCTTCGAGCGCCATCTGGGGCGTGGCGACCATGCGCACCACGTGGCCGGCCAGGCGCGGATCGCCCGGCTTGACCGATTCGCCCGCGCCGCTCTCCAGCACCTGGCGCACCCGCGGCGGCAATCCGATGCCGTAGCGGTCGAGGATGGCAAGTGCGTCGGCGCAGGTGCTGGCGTCGGCCACCGTGGGGCCGGACGCGATATCGCGCGGATCGTCACCGGGCACGTCGGAGATCAGGAGGGTCACCACGCGCGCCGGGTGGCAGGCCGCCGCCAGGCGTCCGCCCTTGATGGCGGACAGGTGGCGGCGCACGCAGTTCATTTCGCCGATGCTGGCGCCCGAGGCCAGCAGCGCGCGGTTGACCGCCTGCTTGTCCTCGAGCGTGATGCCGGGCAGCGGCAGGGGCAGCAGCGACGAGCCGCCGCCCGAGATCAGGCACAGCACGGTGTCCGCTGCGCTGAGACCCCGCACCAGCTCGAGCATGCGGGTAGCCGCGTCCAGCCCGGCCTGGTCGGGCACCGGATGCGCGGCCTCGACGATCTCGATCTGCTCGCAGGGCACGGCATAGCCATAGCGCGTGACCACCAGGCCTTCGAGCTTGCCCCGCCAGTTGCGTTCCACCGCGCGCGCCATCTCGGCCGAGGCCTTGCCGGCGCCGATCACGACCAGGCGTCCCGGCGGCGGCTCCGGCAGGTGGGGCGGAATGCACAGGGCCGGCTGGGCCGCCGCGATCGCGGCCCGGAACAGCCGCTCCAGGAATGCGCGTTCCATCGCGTTCTCCTCCCGGCTCACGCGGTGGCCTTGTGGCTGGCCGGCAGCCCGACCACGCTCAGTTCCGCGCCATCGTCGGCCGGCTTGGCCAGGGGCGCGACCTCATGGCCATCGAGGATGCGCTGCATGCGCGGACGGTCCACGGCTCCCACCCAGCGGGCGATGGCCATGGTGCCGACGGCGTTGCCGATGGTGTTGGTGATGGCGCGGGCTTCCGACATGAAGCGGTCCACGCCCAGCAGCAGCACCATGCCGGCCACGGGGATGTTGCCCATCGAAGCCAGGGTCGCGGCCAGGGTGATGAAACCGGAACCCGTAACGCCGGCGGAGCCCTTGGAGGTCACCATCAGCACGCCCAGGATCACGAACTGGTCCATCAGCGACAGCGGCGTATTGGTGGCCTGGGCGATGAAGATCGCCGCCATCGTGTAGTAGATGCACTGGCCGTCGGGGTTGAAGGTCACGCCGGACGGCACCACCAGGCCGACCACCGGCTTGGACACGCCGAGGTGCTCCAGCTTGTGCATCAGCTGCGGCACCACCGATTCCGAGGAGCTGGTGCCCAGCACGGTAAAGATCTCGTCCTTGATATAGCGGAGGAACTTCCACAGGCTGAAGCCGGAAATGCGGGCGATCGCGCCCAGCACCACGAATACGAAGGCGGCGCAGGTCAGGTACATGCAGGCCATCAGCTGGCCGAGCGAGAGCAGCGACTCCAGGCCGTATTTGCCGACCGTGAAGGCGATCGCGCCGAAGGCGGCGATCGGAGCGATCCGCATCACCATGCCGACCACCACGAACATGGCGTTGCTGAAGGCTTCCAGCATATCGACCACCGGCTTGGCGCGGCGGCCCATGTGCGACAGCGCGACGCCGAACATGGTGGCGAACACCAGGATCTGCAGGATGTTGTTCTTGGCCAGGGCGTCGACCACGCTGGTGGGCACCATGTTGAGCATGAACTCGATGAAGCCGTCGGACTTGGCCGCCGCCGCCGTGTAGTTGGCGATCGAGCCGGTATCGAGCGCCTTCGGGTCGACGTTCATGCCGGCGCCGGGCTGGAACACATTCACCACGATCAGGCCGAGCAGCAGGGCAAAGGTCGACAGGATCTCGAAATAAATCAGGGCGCGTACACCGACGCGCCCCAGTTCCTTCATGCTTTCCATCTTGGCGATGCCGAGCACCACCATGGCGAAAATGACCGGTGCGAACACCATCTTGATCAGGCGGATGAAGACATCGCCGAGCGGCTTGAGGTCCGCGCCGAGCTGGGGATACAGGAAGCCGAGCAGGCCGCCGGCGAACACGCCGACCAGCACCTGCACGTACAATTTGCGAAAAATACCGAGTGACATGATGTCTCCTTGAATGTCGTGCATGCGCTCCCCTTCCCGCTCTGCGGCGGGATTGGCGGATCAGGGGCTGGCAGCCGCCGCGGGCGCGGCGGCGATGCAATAACGCGGTGTGCCTCAGGCGGCGGCGCGTTCGCGGCGGGCGCCGAGGAAGTCGCAGACCGCTTTCGTGACGTCGGCGGTGGTGGCGCTGCCGCCCAGGTCGCGAGTATGCAGCGACGGGGTGCTGGTGACGCTCTCGATGGCCTGCATGACCTGCCTGGCCGCTTCCTGCTCGCCCAGGTGTTCCAGCAGCATGACCACCGACCAGAAGGTGCCGATCGGATTCGCCAGGCCCTTGCCCATGATGTCGAAAGCGGAGCCGTGGATCGGCTCGAACATCGACGGATAGCGGCGCTCCGGATCGATGTTGCCGGTCGGGGCGATGCCCAGGCTGCCGGCCAGGGCGGCCGCCAGGTCGCTCAGGATGTCGGCGTGCAGGTTGGTGGCAACGATGGTGTCCAGGGTCGCCGGGCGGTTGACCATGCGCGCGGTAGCGGCGTCGACCAGTTCCTTGTCCCACTTCACGTCCGGGAACTCCTTCGAGACCTGCAGCGCGATCTCGTCCCACATCACCATCGCGTGGCGCTGAGCGTTGCTCTTGGTGATCACGGTCAGCAGCTTGCGCGGACGCGACTGGGCCAGCCTGAAGGCGAAGCGCAGGATACGCTCGACGCCGACGCGGGTCATCATGCTGACGTCGGTCGCGGCTTCGATCGGGTGGCCCTGGTGCACGCGGCCGCCGACGCCCGAGTATTCGCCCTCCGAATTCTCGCGCACGATCACCCAGTTCAGGTCTTCCGGCACGCAGCGCTTGAGCGGGCCGTCGATGCCCGGCAGGATGCGGGTCGGGCGCACGTTGGCATACTGGTCGAAGCCCTGGCAGATCTTGAGGCGCAGGCCCCACAGGGTGATGTGGTCGGCGATGTCCGGGTCGCCGGCGGAACCGAACAGGATCGCATCCTTGCCGCGCAGCGCCTCGAGGCCGTCGGCCGGCATCATCACGCCGTGCTGGCGGTAGTAGTCGCCGCCCCAGTCGAAGTCCTCGAAGGAGAACTGGAAATCCTTGCTGCCCGAGGCCAGGGCTTCGAGGACTTGGCGGCCGGCCGGAACCACTTCCTTGCCGATGCCGTCGCCTGGGATGGTTGCGATGTGATAGGTTTTCATTGCTGCTGTCTCCGTCTGGTGGTGTGTCGTGCATGCACTGTACCCCGCCCGGGACGAAAAAATGCTCGCAGAATTCAAAGCATTATTAACTTCAGGTTAAATATCAGGCATAGGCAGGCTTACTGGTAGCCGATCAGCACCGAGCTGACGTTGTAGAACGGCATGGTGTGGCCGTTGTTGTCATAGGTCTGCTGCTGGTTCACGTAGGGCGGCTTGCCGTAGTCGACCTGGTAGTGGAAAGTCACCTGGCTGCCGGGCGCTGGCAGCTTGGGCGCCAGGTCCGCGCTCAGCCACGGCTGCACGGCGCCGCCCGGGCACCAGCCCGCACGGGAATAGGTATAGGTACCTTTTTGCGGACTCACGGTCGAGGTCGCGCAATCGGTGCGCCAGATGCGGGCATTCAGGGTCGAGGGATGCTTCGCCCAGATGATGGCGTGGTTGTTGTCGTAGAACTCGGCGGCATTGTGGGCATCGCCCTGGCCATGGCCGGTCACCAGGGTGCGGATCTTGAATTTGCTCGCGTTGGCGGGCAAGGTCACGGTCTTGTCGGGCACCGCCGGGAGGCTGCCTGCGGTGGCCGCCGACTTGCCGTATTCGGCTTGCGAGGCGCCGTTGAAGGCGGCGTCATTCCAGAGCGGCAGCACCGCGACCGGCCTGGGCTCCGGCGTCCCGGCGACCACGGAATAGCTCCAGTTGGCGATCCAGCCCTTGGGCGCGCCTTCCCAGATATCGATCGTCACGCGCATCGGGACCTTGCTCCGCCCTGCGAAGATCGGCTGCAGGTCAGTCACGTCGAAGCTGTACGTGGCCGGCACGCCGTAGGGAGTGATGAAGCGCGCCACATGGATCCAGTTCCCGTCGGGCTGCTTCAGCTCCACGAAGCCCTGCACGTCCCACGAACCGCATTTGCCGGCGCTCGGACAGGCCAGGTCCAGGTTGATCACGGCACGCTTGAAGCTGTTCGCGCCCGCGAACGCCGTGCCCGTATCGAAAACGACGCTGCGCTGGGAAGCGTTGAATTCGTTCCATGCGGTCTGCGCCATGGCGCCCGGCGCCGCCGTCAACATCAATGCGCCCGCGATGCCTCGCCATTGCCGTGAAATCAGCATATCCGCTCCCTTTTTTCTAGTGGTCATGTGCTCCAGGATGAGCTGCGGAACTTATACAGAGGAGGACGTCCGGGTTCTACAGAATTCCGTTTTTCGGGCAAGGTTTAGCAAGATTTAGTAAAAAAACGGGCCCTGAACGGGCCCGAATCTGCTGCGCGAGGAGGCGGACTGCTTACGCCGCCTGCTCTCCATTGCCGATGTCGGCCGCCGCGAGCGCCGTCATGTTGACGATCCGGCGCACGGTCGCGCTCGGGCTCAGGATGTGCACCGGCTTGGCGGCGCCGAGCAGGATCGGGCCCACCGTCACGCCCTTGCCTGCCGTGACCTTGAGCACGTTGAACAGGATGTTGGCCGCATCGACCGAGGGCATCACCAGCAGGTTGGCGCTGCCGGCGAAGCCATCCTCGATCTTGTAGATCGAGCGGATGTCTTCCGACAGCGCGGCATCGCCATGGATCTCGCCGATCACCGACAGTTCCGGCGCCGCTTCCTTCAGCAGCGCGCGCGCTTCGCGCATGCGGCGCGCCGACGGGCGCTCGGAAGAACCCAGCGAGGAATGCGACAGCAGGGCCAGTTTCGGCTCCAGGCCGAACTGGCGCACTTCGGCGGCCGCCAGGCGCGCGATCTCCGCCAGTTGGGCGCTTGATGGCTGGTCGTTGACATAGGTGTCGGTGATGAACAGCGTGTACTTGTCGAGCACCAGCGCATTCATGGCCGCCAGCACGCCCACGCCCGGCGCCGTGCCGATCTCGTTCTGCACATGCACCAGGTGGCTGTCGTAGCTGCCCCGCATGCCGCAGATCAGTCCATCGACCTCGCCCGACTTCAGCAGGCGCGTGCCCTGCAGGGTCGTGTCGCCCTCGGCGTCGACCAGCGTGTAGTCGGCATCGCGCTTGAGGCGCAGGCCGGCTTCCTTGATCGCACGCTCGACCTTGTCCGCCTGGCCGATCAGCACCGGCTTGGCGAGGCCTTCGTCGACCACGGTCTGGACCGCGCGCAGCACGCGCACGTCGGCGCTTTCCGCGTAGGCGATCTTGCGCAAGGTGGCGCGGGCCTTGTTGAACACCGGTTTCATGAAGAAGCCGGTGTGGTAGATCATCTGGGCCAGCTTGTCGCGGTAGGCCGCCATGTCCTCGATCGGACGGGCCGCCACGCCCGACGCGGCGGCCGCTTCGGCCACGCGCGGCGCGATCGCCGCCAGCAGGCGCGGATCGAAAGGCTTGGGGATGATGTAATCGGGACCGAAGCTCAGGTCCTGGCCCTCGTAGGCCGAGGCCACCACGTCGCTGGCTTCGGCTTCGGCCATCTCGGCGATGGCGGTCACGCAGGCCAGCTTCATCTCGTCGGTGATGCGGGTCGCACCGCAATCGAGGGCGCCGCGGAAGATATAGGGGAAGCACAGCACGTTGTTGACCTGGTTCGGGTAGTCCGAACGGCCGGTGGCGACGATGCAGTCGGGACGCGCGGCCTTCGCGACTTCCGGACGGATCTCCGGTTCCGGGTTGGCCAGCGCCAGGATCACCGGCCGCGCGGCCATGGTCTTGACCATCTCGCCGGTCAGCACGCCCGCGGTCGAGCAGCCCAGGAAGACGTCGGCGCCATCGACGATGTCGGCCAGGGTACGGGCCCGGGTGTCCTGCGCATAGCGCGCCTTGTTGGCTTCCATGTTGGCTTCGCGGCCGATATGGATCACGCCGCGCGAATCGGTGACGTAGATGTTTTCGCGCTTCACGCCCAGCAAGACCATCATGTCCAGGCAGGCGATCGCCGCTGCGCCGGCGCCGGAAGCGGCCAGCTTGATCTGGCCGATGTCCTTGCCGACCACCTTCAGCGCGTTGAGCAGCGCCGCGGTGGAGATGATCGCGGTGCCGTGCTGGTCGTCGTGGAAGACCGGGATGTTCATGCGCTCGCGCAGCTGCTTCTCGATGTAGAAGCATTCGGGCGCCTTGATATCTTCCAGGTTGATGCCGCCCACGGTCGGCTCCAGCATGGCGATGGCGTCGACCAGCTTGTCCGGATCGTTCTCGGCGAGTTCCAGGTCGAACACGTCGACCCCGGCGAACTTCTTGAACAGGCAGCCCTTGCCTTCCATGACCGGCTTGGAGGCCAGCGGCCCGATATTGCCCAGGCCCAGCACGGCAGTGCCGTTGCTGATCACGGCCACCAGGTTGCCGCGCGAGGTGTAGTCGGCGGCGGTGTTCGGGTCGGCGGCGATTTCTTCGCAGGCATAGGCCACGCCCGGCGAATAGGCGAGCGACAGGTCGCGCTGGTTCGACAAGGGTTTGGTGGCGACCACTTCGATCTTCCCGCGCACGGGGCTGCGGTGGTATTCGAGGGCGTCGGCGCGGAGCTGGGTATCTGCGACTTCGTTAAGACTGGATTCTGTGCTCATGGCGTTTTCTGATGTGTGAATGGGGAATTCGGTTGCGATTCGCCTCGAATCGCTCGTGCATGGCATCGTGTTGCAGATGCGCTCCAGGCTCGTTTACTGGTGCAGCTGAACAGCTTGGATATGCCGGGGAGATAACCGGCATTCATTGATCGGCCCACCGGTATGGCGGCATCGCTCTTGCCCTATACCTGACAGATTACCAAAAGAGCGGACACTGCTGTCAACAGCGATGCATTTTTCTCAAAGTTGATACTGATACACTGGAAACTACTTTCAACACCCGACCGACACCATGCCCCTGAATCCTTGGATCCAAGCAGCCTTCACTCCAAGCGGCAAGCTGCGCGCCGCGATCAACCTGGGCAACCCCATCCTCGCCTGCCGTGACGCGGCGGGCCGGGCCTGCGGCGTATCCGTCGACCTGGCAACCGAGTTCGCCCGGCTGCTCGATACGGAACTGGAACTGGTGGTCGTGGACACCGCCGGCAAATCGGTGGATGTCGTGGTGGCGGAGAACGCCGATATCGGTTTCTTCGCCGTCGATCCCGTACGCGGCGAGCACGTTGCCTTCACCGCGCCCTACGCGCTGATCGAAGGCTGCTACATGGTGAAGCAGGAGTCGCCGATCCGCGCCAACGAACAGGTCGACGATGCCGCTCACCGTGTGGTCGTCGGCAAAGGCAGCGCCTACGATCTGTACCTGACGCGCAGCCTGCGGCATGCGCGCATCGTGCATGCCCCGAGCTCGCCTGCGGTGGTCGATACCTTCCTGCAAGAAGGAGCGGAAGTTGCGGCTGGCGTCAAACAGCAGCTCGAAGCGGATGCCCGGCGCCTGGGCGACCTGCGCCTGCTGGACGGACGCTTCATGGTGATCCAGCAAGCGATGGGTACGCCGAAAAGCCGCGGGGATGAAGCGGCGGCCTTCCTGGCGCACTTTGTCGAGACGATGAAAGCGAGCGGATTCGTGGCGCAGGCGCTGGCGCGGCACGGCGTCCATGGCGCCTCGGTGGCGCCCATCGCTGCTGATGCGTTCCAGGAAGAGTGATCGCGGGCGGCCCTGGATGTCCTCAGCGCAGTGGCCGGGGCGGCAGCTGGATCGCGGCCAGCGCCCGTACAGCGGCGGGCTCAGCACGCGCGACACAGTGCTGGCCACGACCGCGCAGACCATCAGGCTCAGCACCATGCTGTGGGCGTCGACCATTTCCATGACGATGATGAAGGCGGTCAGCGGCGCCTGGGTGGCGGCCGCCAGGAAGCCGACCATGCCCAGCGCGATCAGGGCGGCGCCGTGGGTATAGCCCGTCAGCAGCGCGATGTCGTGGCCCAGGGCGGCGCCGATCGAGAGCGAAGGCGCGAAGATCCCCGCCGGCACCCCGGACCATGCGGTCAGCCAGGTCGCGACGAACTTGAAGAAGGTGAATGCGCCCGGCAGGCTGGCCTCGTTCTCGAGCAGGCTGCGGGTCGCCTCGTTGCCGCTGCCGTAGGTCGCGCCGCCGCTGAGCGCGCCGATCAGCGCCACCAGCAGCCCGCAGCCGGCCGCGAACCACACCGGATGGCGCGCGCGCCAGCGGCTGGGCGCATCGGGCGACTCGCCGCGCAGGCAGGTCAGCAGCAGGCGCGCGAACAGGCCGCCGGCGCAGCCGCTGGCCAGGGCCGCGAGCAGACCGGGGCACAGCAGCGCCAGCCCGATCGGCCCCGGATGGATGACGCCGAAATGGGTGCCGTTGCCATGGACCGACACGGCGATCAGGCCGGCCAGCACGATCCCGGCGACGATCAGGCCGCTGTTCCGTTGTTCGGGTGAGCGCGACAGCTCCTCGATGGCGAACATCACCCCTGCCAGCGGCGTGTTGAAGGCGGCCGCGATCCCCGCCGCGCCCCCGGCCACGAGCAGCGAATGGGCGCTGACGCCGCTGCCCTTCGGCAGCCAGCGGCGCGCGCCCAGCATCACCCCGGCGGCGATCTGCACCGACGGCCCCTCGCGGCCGAGCGACAGGCCGCCCAGCAGGCCTGCCGAGGTCAGGCCGATCATCGCCATGCTGAGCCGCAAGGAGACGAGCAGCGGCCGGCGGCCTCCCGACAGCGCAGGATCGAGCGCCGCCATCACTTGCGGAATGCCGGACCCGGCCGCGCCGCGCGCATAGCGCCGGGTCGCCCAGACCACCGCCGCGCAGCACAAGGGCGTCCATGCGATCGGCAGCTACCAAGCCTGCCCTTCCAGGCTCCGGAACAGTGCGAACGCCGCCTCGGCCAGCCAGGTGAAGCCCACCACGACCAGCCCGGCGAGCGCCGCCGTGCTGACGACCACGGCGCGGGTGGCCCAAAGATGCGGAGAGATGATTTCGCGTTGGAAGGCAGTGCGGACGTCGTGCTGGGAAGGATCGGGAGGCATGGTGGAGCGTCAAGGTCGCAAGCCGCTCATTATATATACATTTGTAGAAATTGAGTTTCCCTCGATGCAAGCACCCCCCCACCATGGCATCGCATTTGCATAGCTTTCCACCAAACCATCTGAATCAGGCTTGTCCCACGAATTCCGCATAGGGGAGATGTTCCGTCCTGGTACAGGTGTTACATTATGGAACAGCGATTCCAGCACGAGAGCCCGCCCACCGGGCCCAAAGGAGACATGCAATGATGCATCGAGACCCCCTGCCGGCGTCATCGGCTTCCCGCTTGCCCGCGGCCACCTCCGGCGTCGAAGGAGAAGCGACCGCCGTCATCGAAATCTCGCACCAGCGCTCGGCAGGCTACGGCCTCTGCCCGGGCGCTCGTCCCGATTTCAATCCGCTCGCGCGCAACGACCTGTCCTTCCTGCTGGAAAAGAACGCCCAGCTGCACACCCACGCGGTGCCTGCCATGGAAACCCTCTACCAGCAGATCATGAATACCCATAACATGATCCTGCTGACTGACGCCCAGGGCGTGATCCTGCACACCCTGGGCGACGCCGACTTCATCGAAAAGGCGAACCGGGTCGCGCTCTCGGCCGGGGTGGGCTGGTCGGAAGAACGCATGGGCACCAACGCGATCGGCACCGCCATCGCGGAGCGTGCGCCCTCGCTCGTGCACGCCGACCAGCACTTCCTGGCGGCCAACCACTTCCTGACCTGCTCGGCCGCGCCCATCACCGATCACCAGGGCACGGTCATCGGGGTGCTGGACGTGAGTTCCGACCGCCGCAGCTACCACAAGCACACGATGGCGCTGGTGCGCATGTCCGCGCTAATGATCGAAAACCAGCTGTTCGCGGCGAACTTCGAGCATGCGATCATCCTGCGCTTCCATACCCGCGCGGAGTTCCTCGGCACCCTGATGGAAGGCATGGCGGCCTTCAGCCCGGGCGGGCGCTTCCTGGCGGCCAACCGCAACGGCCTGTTCCAGCTCGGCCTGTCCCTCCCCGCCCTGCAGACCCACACATTCAGCTCGCTCTTCGGCCTGCCCGTGTCCGCCCTGTTCGACCATTACCGCACCGCGGCGCCTGGCCTGCTCGACCTGTGCATGCACAACGGTGTGCGGGTGCGCGCACGCGCCGAGCTGCGCCTGGGCAGCGGCGTGCATGCGCTCACCAGCCCGGACGAGCATGCCCCGTCCCAGGTGCCGGCGCCGGTCCCGGCCAGGCTGCGCCGCCTGTCCGGCCTGCGCTACCTGAACACCGGCGACCCGCAGCTGGAAAAAGTGATCGACAAGGTCAACAAGGTGCTCGGACGCGACATCCCGATCCTGATCATGGGCGAGACCGGCACCGGCAAGGAACTGCTGGCCCAGGCCATCCACAACGACTCGCCGCGCGCCATGGGACCGTTCGTGGCGGTAAACTGCGCGTCGATTCCGGAAACCCTGATCGAGTCCGAGCTGTTCGGCTACGAGGACGGCGCCTTCACGGGCGCGCGCAAGAAGGGCGCGACCGGCAAGATCCTGCAGGCGAACGGCGGCACCCTGTTCCTCGACGAGATCGGCGACATGCCGGTCAGCCTGCAGGCCCACCTGCTGCGTGTGCTCCAGGAACGCATGGTCACGCCGCTCGGCAGCAGCAAGTCGATCCCGGTCAATGTGGAACTGATTTGCGCCACCAACCACAACCTGCGCGAGCGCATCGCCCAGGGCCTGTTCCGCGAAGACCTCTACTACCGCCTCAACGGCCTGGTGGTGAAGCTGCCGCCGCTGCGCGACCGCACCGACCTCGAGACCGTGGTGCGCAAGATCCTGGCGACCGAATGCGAAACCCGCCAGTACGCGGTCTCGGACGAGGTGCTGCGCCTCTTCCGGCGCCACAAGTGGCCCGGCAACTTCCGCCAGCTGACCAACCTGCTGCGCACCGCCATCATCATGGCCGGCGACGAGCCCGAGATCGGCATCGAACACATGCCGGACGACTTCCTCGACGACATCGACAGCATGCCGGAGGAACCGGAGGCTGCAGCGCTGCCCAGCGCCGAGCAGATGGTGGCGAACGGCGTCCAGCTCGGCGAAATGGAGCTGACCGTGATCCTCAAGTCGCTGGAAGCCCACGGCGGCAACGTGTCGGCCACGGCGCGCGCGCTGGGCGTCTCGCGCAACACCATCTACCGCAAGCTGCCGCACCTGAAGTAGTTTCATCTCACAGACTCAGGAAAACCCGGCGAGCGCCAGGCCTGGCCACGCTTGTCGATGGTCAGCACATCCACGCCGCCCAGGCGCGCCGCCAGGCTGTGGGCGCAGCGGGCGCCCATCACCATGAAGGCGGTCGACAGTCCGTCCGCCTCCAGCGCCGTGGGCGCCAGCACGGTCACGCTGGCCAGGTCAGCCGGCGAACTGCCGGTGGCGGGATCGAAGATATGGTGGTGGACGAAATCCCGCGTGAACGCGGCTTCGTAGTCGCCCGATGTGGCCACGCTGCGGCCGTCCAGGGCGAAGGACGCCGCCAGCCTGCCAGGTGCGCGCGGATCGGGCACGCCCAGCGCCCACGGCCGGTCCTGCGCCGCGCCGGCGGACGCGAACTCGCCGGTGTCGAGCAATGCATGCGCCACGCCATGCTGCCTGAGCGCGCGCAGGGCCAGGTCGGCGGCGTAGCCCTGGGCCAGGCCATTGAGCGTGATGCACATGCCGCGCTTGCGCAGCTGCACGCGCTCCGGGCTGGCCTCCACTTGCCGCCACCCCACCAGCGCGCGGGCCCGCTCGCGCTCCGCCTGCGATGGCGGCCGCCCCTGGGCGAACGCCTGCCGGCAGGCCTGCCACAAGGGCTGCACCGTGATGTCGAAGGCGCCATTGGTCAGCTGCGACAAGTCGCGCGCATGGCGCAATACCGCCAGCAGCTCGGGAGCCGGCGCGCCCAGCACACCGTCGCGGTTGAGGCGGAATACCTCGCTGCCCGGATCATAGATGCTCATCAGGCGCTGGATCCGCCCGACGGCCGCCAGCGCCGCATCGATCGCGCGCCGCGCCACGCGTTCATCCTCGTGGCGGACCGTGACGGCCACCGTGGTGCCGAAGGCCAGCGCCGCGCCGGTGTGGAGCCGGGTGCGCGGCGCCCTTGCCTGCGCGGTGTCTCCGAGGACGCTCGCCGACCCGAGCGCCGCCGCGATAAAGCTTCGTCTGTGCATCGCCGCCATCTCCCTCATTTTGCCGCCACCTGCAGGATGGCCACTGTCCGGCCGCGCTTCTTGTCGAGGATGCGCGGAGCGCACAGGCTGTCGCTCTCGATGATCGCCACGCAGTCCATGCACTGGAAACATTCGCCGTAGTCGATCTTTCCGTCCGCCCGGATCGCGCCGTAGCCGCAGCGGTGGCGGCAGGTCTGGCAAGGCGCGCCGCATTCCGCGCGGCGCCTGATCCAGTCGAGCACGCGCACCCGCCCCGCCAGCGCCAGCGCCGCACCCAAGGGGCACAGGTAGCGGCAAAAGAACTTGGTCGAGACCATCGCCAGCGCCAGCAGCGCCGCCGCCCATGCGACGAAGGGCCAGGCACGGTCGAAGGCCAGCGTGACCGCCGTCTTGAAGGGCTCGATCTCCACCAGCCCGTCCGCCAGCGCCGGCGCGAACCAGGCGGCGCCCAGGATCGCGGCCAGTACGACATACTTGATGCGCCGCAGGCGCGCGTCGAGGACGCGGCGCACCGCAAGCTGCGGCAAGCGCAGCGCGCGGCCGAGGTGGCCCGCGAGTTCCTGCAGCGCGCCGAAGGGACACAGCCAGCCGCAAAAGGTCCCGCGTCCCCACGGCAGCAGCGACACCAGCACGAAGGCCCACAAGGCCAGCGACATGGGATCGAACAGGAGGAAGTCCAGGCCGCGCCCTGCGCGCAGCGCCTGCAGGACCCCAGTCAGGTTGACGATCGAGAGCTGGGCCTGGGCGTGATAGCCGATGAAGGCGACCGTGAACAGCAGCCACGCACCGCGCATCCAGGCGAACCGGCTTCCATTTCTTGCAAGGCGGCCGGGCTGGGCCAGCGCGACGGCCAGCAGCGCGAGCGCGGCCGCCAGCACCAGCAGGTCCGGCAAGCGGGTGCGCCAGCTCGCTTGCCAGGCCGGGGACGGCGCTTCCCTAGGGTGATACAGGTGTTCCGGCAACCGGTACGCCAGCTGCAATTCGCGCGTGATCCGTTCCGGATAGACGATGCCCTTGTTGCGCGTGACCGGCAAGCTGAAGTCGAGCTGCCGCGCCGCATCCAGCCCCGCCTGGCCGATGACGCGCAGCGCCAGCACGTCCGCCCCTGGCAGCGGCTCCCGCAGCTTCAGGTCGAGGTCGAGGTCGCGCATCTCGATCGGCCAGCCATCCTGGCGCAGCGCGATCCGCTGGGGCACGCTGCCGCGCACGAAATCCTCGGCCAGGATGCCATGGCGGCCCGTGCTCATCACCAGCAGCGCATGGTCGCCGCTGTCGAGCCTGCCCTGGAGCCGCTTCCAGCTGGCGGCATCGAGCAGGTTGCGGCCGACCGCGGGCACTGAGGCCCAGGCCAGGTAGAGATCAATGAAGACCTCGTCCGGCCGGGCCAGCGTTTCCTGGTCCAGGCCTTCCCCGCCGCTGCCCGCGAACAGCTTCTCGGCGTCGCGGTTGAGTACGCGCAGGTGCGCGACCATGCCGGCCTCGCGCAGCGCGCGCAAGTCCATGGGCCGGAACACCGCAGGGTCGATGCGCGCGACCTGGCCGGGATCGCGTCCCTGCGCGAAGCCGAGCTTGGCGCGCGCCACCTGCAAGGCGGCCGACAGCACGCTCTGGTTGACGATGCGCACCGACGCCGTGGCCTTGGACACGCCGTCGAGCCGCACCCGCCCTGCTCCGCCCGGCCCGCCCACATCGATGTTCTGCCCCAGCGAGGCGCCTTCGTACTGCGCCACGAACTCGTGCAGCGGCCCCTCTCCCAATCCCTCCATGAATACCGGCTCGTGCTGCGACAGGACCGCCACCTCGATGAAGCGGCCCTTGGGGTCGATCGCCACCAGCAGGTTGGGCGGCACGCCGGTGAAGCCGGGCACCGGGGCCAGGTCGATGGATTCGAACACATAGCCGACCAGCTCCGTCGCCGTGCCGTTCTGCTTGAACAGCGGCCAGGCCGGCACTTCGCTGGCCTTGACGCCCACCACGATCGGCGCCGGAAAGCGCCGCGCCACCTCTTCCCTGGTGAGCACGCCGGCACGCGCCGCGCCGTCAAGCAGCAGCGCCAGCAACAACAGACAGCGGAACGCGCGCATGGGAGTCGCCCGTCAGAAGAAGATGATGCCGCCCAACGACACGCCATTCATGCGCGCTTCCTGGCCGGCGAAGGCTTCGGAGCGCGTCTGCCCGGCTTCCGCGACCAGGGTGATGACACTGTTGAGCGCGTAGTAGGCGCCGACGGTCAGGTTCGCGTTCGAGCGCAGCCCGCCGGTGCCCGGCGCGGCATCCTTGTTGCGGCTCTTGCCGTAGCCGATGCCCAGCTTGAGCTTGTCGGTAGCCTTGTAGGTGCCCTGTACCAGGAAGTGCGTGGTGCGCACCTCGCCCTGGTCCGCGTCGGACAGCACGCCGAGTCCCTTGCCGCTCTGAACGTTGACCAGCAGCCCCGCCGCGCCGGTATCGAAGGACGCGCCCGCTTCGACGCCGCGCATCGACAGGTCTGGCGTACCAGGCGCGATCCCGTTGAAGCGCTGCGCCTTGGCGCCGATCCAGCCTTTGAAGCCGCCCTGGCTCATCTTGAGCTGGACCTGGAACTGCGGCGACGAGGTCGACGAGTAGGCGGAGCCGGCCACCACCGGCGTATCGGCCACTGGGCTCATGACCGCGATGTCGGCAGTGAAGCCCCTGCTGGCGGGCGTGGTGTAGGCGATCTGGCCGTAGGTGCCGAGATAGCTGTACCCCGCGCCGATGTGGCCGAGCGCGACGCGGCCGCGCTGGGTCGCCTGCACCGGTGCGCCGGCGCCGACCAGGGTCATGTCGCCAAGGATCGCATGGCTGCCGAAGATGCCGTAGTCGCGGCCCAGCTTGAAGGTGCCCAGGTCCGCGCGGCCGAAGGTGAAAAAGGCCTGGCGCACGTCGACCGTACTGTTCTGCGCGATCGCGCTGTCGGTGGCGGTGGCGGCGTAGATGCCGACCAGTGCCTTCACGTCGAAACGGCCCTGCTGAGACGACGCCGATGCGATCAGGGCGTTGGGCAGCAGGCCGTTGCCGATGGTGGTGCGGCTGTCCTCGCCGCCGCAGCCGAGGCCCTGGCCGGCCAGCGCCAGGCCGCCGACCGCATCGCCCTTGCAATCCACCGCGGTGGCGTAGGCGTTGACGATGCCGCCGACCGATACGGTCCATTCGCCGGCCTTGATGTCGACCGCCAGTGCAGGCTGGATGCATGCCGACAGCGCGGTCAGTACGCAGATCTTCTTCATGTGTGTCTCCTCGCATTGTTTTTTGTGGGTGTGGGCATCTGGTGATGCACATGAAGGAAATGGCAAGGAGCGTGCCTGGGCGTTTCGCCCGTCGAATCGGGCGTTGCGCGCGATCGCTTGTCCCAGTACGGATCAGTCGGACTGTTCGCTGCGCCGTTCTGGGTCGCCTGGGCGGCTGCCCGAAACGGCAAAAAAAAAGCTGACGGCCGAAACCGTCAGCAAACATGGCAGGCGTGCACGGACCCGATGCACCCAGCCCTTCCGTTAAACAGATTTACCCTTTCGCGGCCAGCTTGAACACCCACACCGAGCCGCCCTGCTCGAGGAAGTTGACCTTCTTCGCGACCTCGCCGCCCCACAGCGGCACCGCCCCGCCCCAGCCGGACACCACCGCCACGTACTGCGTATCGCCGTCCTGCCAGGTGACGGGCGGCGCCACCACGCCGGAGCCGGTCTGGAACTTCCACAGTTCCTTGCCCGTCTTCGCATCGAGGGCCTTGAGGAAGCCTTCCGGCGTGCCGTAGAACACCAGTCCGCCCGCGGTCGCCATCGCGCCGCCCCACAGCGGCGCCGTATTCTTCGCCTCCCACACGATCTTTCCGCTCTTCGGATCGACCGCGCGCAGCGCGCCGATGTAGTCGTCGAACAGCGGCTTGATGGTGAAGCCTGCGCCCAAGAAGGCGCCGCCCTTCTTGTAGGAGATCGGTTCGTTCCAGATATCCATGCCCCACTCGTTGGCCGGGATGTAGAACAGGCCGGTCTGCTGGCTGTAGGCCATCGGCATCTGGTTCTTCGCGCCCAGGAAGGCCGGCGCCGCGAACACCGTGGAGCCCTTCTTGCCGTCGCCCTTGGTCGGGTCGCTGGGGCGGTTGCTCGCCACGTAGATCGGGCGGCCGGTCTTGAGGTCGATGCCGCTGGCCCAGGTGATCTTGCGCACGAAGGGGAAAGCGTTCTGCAGCTTGCCGCTGCTGGCGTCGATCACGTAGAAGAAGCCGTTGCGGTCGGCCTTGCCGCCGTAGCGCTTGCCGTTCATGTCGAAAGTGACGAACTCGTTGGCGCCGTCGAAGTCCCAGGAATCGTTGGGCGTGTTCTGGTAGGCCCACTTGATCTGGCCGGTCTTGACGTCCAGCGCCACGGTGGACGAGGAGTACAGGTTGTCGCCCGGGCGCAGGTGGCTGTTCCACGGCGCCGGGTTGCCGGTGCCGAAGTAGGCAAGCTTGGTCGTGGCGTCGTAGGTGCCGCCCATCCAGGTGGAGGCGCCGCCGGTCTTCCACAGTTCGCCCGGCCAGGACTTGTTGACCGTGCCGGACACGCCGTTCTCGATTTCCTTGCCGTCCTTGTCGTAGCGGTAGCCCATGTGGCCTTCCACCGTCGGGCGCACCCACAGCAGTTCCCCGGTAGCGGGGTTGCGCGCCTCGACGCGGCCAACCACGCCGAACTCGCCGCCCGACACGCCAGTCAGCAGCACGCCCTCGGCGATCAGGGGCGCCGCGGTCATCGAATAGCCGGCGGCATAGTCGTCGACCTTTTCCTTCCACACGATCTTGCCGGTGTCCTGGTCGAGCGCGATCAGCTGCGCGTCGAGGGTGCCGAAGATGACCAGGTTGCCGAACAGCGCGGCGCCGCGGTTGACCACGTCGCAGCAGGGCATGATCCCGTCCGGCAGGCGGTGCTCGTATTTCCACAGCTTGTTGCCGGTCTTGAGATCGATCGCGAAGATCCGCGAATAGGACGCGGTCACGAACATCTTCCCGTTGTGGATCACCGGCTGCGACTCCTGTCCGCGCTGCTTCTCGCCGCCGAACGAGAACGACCAGGCGGGCACAAGGTTCTTCACGGTGCCGGTGTTGATTTGCGTGAGGGTCGAATAGCGCTGGCCGTTGGTGCCCATGCCGAAGGAGAGCACGCTCTTCTGGTCCTTCGCATCGTTGTCGATCATCGCATTCGTCACCTCGACGGCCTGCACCGTTCCGAGGACGCCCGCCGTGGCGGTGAGTACGGCTAGCATGGTGTTCTTCATCATCGTCTCCTTGTTGTTATCGTTGCATTCAAAATCCCTGCTGCACCGGCAGGAAGCGCAGCAGCGCGCATTCCTCGTCGGTGAACAGCCGCGAGCGCGTCAGGAAGCGGCGCCCGGTCCCGTTATCGAGCGAGAACATGCCGCCGTTCCCGTCCACCACGTCGATCACCAGCTGGGTGTGCTCCCAGTAGCCGAACTGCTCGATGCCCATGTAGAAAGGCGCGCCGTCCAGGTTGCCGAGATAGACATCGGTGTCGCTCAAGCCGAAGTCGCCGGAGGCGTAGCACATCGGCGCACTGCCGTCGCAGCAGCCGCCCGACTGGAAAAACATCAGCGGGCCATGGCGGCGGCGCAGTTCGCCGATGAAGGCCAGCGCCGCGGGCGTGGCGCAGACGCGGTCGATCGAGGTGCTCATGCTTGCTCCTATGTCCAGGTCGCGCCGGCGCCATGCCGGCGCGGGTTCACGCCTCAGAAGAAGCCCAGTGCGTTGGGGCTGTAGCTGACCAGCAGGTTCTTGGTCTGCTGGTAGTGGTCGAGCATCATCTTGTGGTTCTCGCGCCCGATGCCCGACTGCTTGTAGCCCCCGAAGGCCGCGTGCGCCGGGTACAGGTGGTAGCAGTTGGTCCACACCCGGCCGGCCTGGATCGCGCGGCCGACGCGGAAGGCGCGCGCCGTATCGCGCGTCCACAGCCCGGCGCCGAGCCCGTACAGGGTGTCGTTGGCGATGCGCAGCGCGTCCTCCTCGTCCTTGAAGGTGGTGACCGAGACCACCGGCCCGAAGATCTCTTCCTGGAAGATGCGCATCGCGTTATCGCCCTTGAACACGGTCGGGCGCACGTAGTAGCCGCCTGCCAGTTCGCCCTGCTGCACATGGCGCTCGCCGCCCGCCAGCACCTGGGCGCCTTCCTGGCGGCCGATGTCGAGGTAGGACAGGATCTTCTCCAGCTGTTCCTGCGAGGCCTGGGCGCCGATCATGGTCGCGCTGTCGAGCGGATTGCCCTGCTTGATCGCGGCCACGCGTTCCAGCGCGCGTTCGATGAAGGCCTCGTAGATCGATTCCTGCACCAGCACGCGCGAGGGGCAGGTGCAGACCTCGCCCTGGTTCAGCGCGAACATGGCAAAGCCTTCCAGGCACTTGTCGAAGAAGGCATCGTCGGCGTCCATGATGTCTTCGAAGAAGATGTTGGGCGACTTGCCGCCCAGCTCGAGGGTGACGGGAATCAGGTTCTGCGCTGCGTATTGCATGATCAGGCGGCCGGTGCCGGTCTCGCCGGTGAAGGCGATCTTGGCGATACGCTTGCTGGAGGCCAGCGGCTTGCCGGCTTCCAGGCCGAAACCGTTGACGACATTGATGACACCCGCCGGCAGCAGGTCGCCGATCAGCTCCATCAGCACCATGATCGAGGCCGGGGTCTGCTCGGCGGGTTTGAGCACCACGCAGTTGCCGGCCGCCAGGGCGGGCGCCAGCTTCCAGACCGCCATCAGGATGGGGAAGTTCCAGGGGATGATCTGGCCGACCACGCCCAGCGGCTCGTGGAAGTGGTAGGCGTAGGTCTCGTGGTCGATCGGGGCGATCGAGCCCTCCTGGGCGCGGATGGCGCCCGCGAAGTAGCGGAAGTGGTCGATCGCCAGCGGGATGTCGGCCGCCGTCGTCTCGCGGATCGGCTTGCCGTTGTCGATGGTCTCGGCGGTGGCCAGCAGGCTGAGGTTTTCCTCCATGCGGTCGGCGATCTTGTTCAGGATGCGCGCGCGCTCGGCCGGCGAGGTCTTGCCCCAGGCGTCCCTGGCGGCATGGGCGGCGTCCAGCGCGGCTTCCACGTCTTCAGCCGTGGAGCGCGCGACTTCGCAGAAGGGCTGGCCGGTGATCGGGGTGATATTGGCGAAGTACTCGCCCTTGCTCGGCGCGACGAAGCGGCCGCCGATGAAATTGTCGTAGCGCTGCTTGAAGGGATTGGCGACGCCCAGCTTGTTGATGTCCGCGAGATTCATGTCATCCTCTATGTCTGTGTTGAGTTGTCCGTCGGTGGAACGGGCTTGTGTTGACCACGACTTCCTTTTCGCAAGGGCCGTGCCAGCCCCGTTTTCGCCGCGCTCCCGCAGGGAGAAGCCCGGCCGGGCGAGCAGGCGCCGAAGAAGGCGCGCCCCTTTCTGGTACATCTGTTGCAATCTGTGACAGCGGCGGGAAGGCTCAGCGGATCAGCACTCCCCAGGGCAGCTGTCCGACGGCGATATCGTCCAGGCGGCGTCCCGTGGCGGTATCGATGACCGAGACGCTGTCCGAGCGCCCGTTGGCAACGTAGAGGCGCGCCCCGTCCGGCGTCAGCGCCATGTTCCATGGCCGCTTGCCGACCGGGATGGTCGCGGTGACGGCGTTGCGCACGGCATCGACCACCATCACGGTGCCGTCCGCGCCGTTCGAGACATAGACCTGCCTGCCGCCGGGGTGCACGGCGACGCCGGCCGTGTTCTTCCCGGCCGGGATCACGGCCAGGCTGCGCCGGGCGGCCATGTCGACCACGTGTACCGCGTTGGCCAGCTCGCAGGCGATATAGGCGCGGCTGCCGTCGGGACTGAAGCCGATGCCGCGCGGGCGCAGGCCGACCGCGACCGAACCCGCCTGGCGGCGCTGCGCGACATCGATCACGTCCACCTGCTCCGCGTCCTCGGCGCTGACGAGCAGCCAGCGCCCGTCGGGGCTGAAGACGGCGTGTTCCGGGTTCTTGCCCGCCACTGGGATCTCGGCCAGGATGCGCCGGCTGGCCGCGTCGATCAGGGCCACGCTGTTGCCCTCCTCGACCGCCACCGCCAGCAAGCGCCCGTCGCTGGACGCGCTGACGCCTTCCGGCGACTTCCCCAGGGCGATGGTAGCGAGCGTGGTGCCGGCAGCGGCGTCCAGCGCCAGCAGCGCGCTGCTGCCGGCGTCGGTGACGTACAGGATGCGGCCTTGCGGATCGGCGGCGATGCCGCGCGGGCGCTTGCCGGCGGCGATTTCGCGCACCACCGTGCCGGTGGCCGTGTCGATCACGCTGAGGGTGGCGGACTTTTCGTTGGGGATGTAGGCAAGCGGCGCGGCAAGGGCGGCAGCGCCGGACAGGATGCCGGCCAGGGCCAGGCAAACTCGAAGAGAAGACATGATCGGCCTTTCGTAGAAGCGTCCGGGAGACGCGGTACGGAGGCAAATGCAAGCGCCGTGCCATTGCGGCGCAAGCCGGTCACGGGCGCACGGCCTTCACCCCATGCTTCTCGAACAGGGCCGCCAGTTCGCCGCTTGCGGTCATCTCGTTGACGGCAGCCTGCAGGCGGCGCGCCAGGTCCTCGTTGTCCTTGCGGACCGCCATCCCGACCGCCCATCCGTTGCGCGGCATGCGCTGGAAAGCCAGCTCCTCGACCGGAAAGGCCGGATCGTCGCGCAGGGCCGTTTCGACCTCGGAGCGCTTGGCCAGCACCGCGTCGAGCGCACCCGCCTTCAGCGCGGCCAGGGCCTCGCCCGCCGTCGGATAGATGCGGACCTGCTCGCGCAGGCGCGCCTCGCCCAGCATCAGCATGCCGGCGATCGAGACCTTCTCGACGCCGATGCGCTTGCCGGCCAGCGAATCGACGCCCTGCAGCTGCGGGATCGCCGCCGCACTGCGCGCCAGGCGCAGGCTCTCCACATAATAGGGTGCGAAGATCCTGACCTGCGGGTTGTCGGCCATCAGCCGGCTGTCGACCGGCACGTGCAGCATGACGTCCGCCGGGCCGTAGCCGAGATAATGGCCCTTCCACACCATGTTGCGCAGGTCGTCCGCGACCTCCTCGTCCGCCGGGAAAGGCATCAGGCTCAGGCGCAGGCCCAGCTTCGCAGCCAGGGCCTGGGCCAGGTCCACGTCAATCCCCGCTCCCTTGTCGGAAAAGGGAGCGAACTCGTTGTAGACCGCCACCTTCAGCGCGCCGCTTTCGCGGATCTTGTCCCAGCCGGCGCGTGCCGGGGCGGCGGCGGCGAATGCCGCGGCGGCGCATGCCAGCAGCGCGCGGCGCCGGCTCATCAAACGCTTGCTCATGCTTGGCCTCTACGGTTGGTGGATCAGTTGGACTCGCGGCGCGATTCGAGGTAGGTCTTGATGGCCCACATCGCTTCCTGGTTGAACACCCCTTCGAAGGGCGGCATGTACACGGCGCCGTTGCGCACCTTCCCGTTGCGCACGGAGGTGAGGTAATAGTTGTCCATCTCCTTGTAGCAGGCGGCCTTCTTGGCGGCGTTCTTCATGCCGGTGCAGTCGCGGTCCAGCTGGCGCAGGTCCGGCGCGATGCCGCCCGATACCGCTTCCAGGCCGTGGCAGCGGGCGCAGTTCTGGTTATAGGCCGATGCGCCGACCTTGAGCGCGTGAGGATTGGCGCGGTAGGGATTCTCGTCGCGCCACTGCTTGCCCAGGTCGGGCAAGCCCTTGGTGTCGACGGCTTGCGGCGTGACCGGGCCGTGCGCCTGCACGAAGGCGGGGGTGCTGGCGGCGGCGAGTGCGAGTGTGGCGGCGAAAACGCGGATGGGGTGCTTCATGCTTGTCTCCTGCTGGTTATCGAGTTGGGTAATCGAACAGGAGCAATTGGTGTGCCATGGGCCGGCCCGGCGATGAGGATGCCAAGCTGTTGCAGCTTGGAACAGTTGTGCCAGCCGGCGGTGCGACGTTCAGGGACAGGCGGCGCGCAAGCTAGTTGGCCACGCCGCGCGAACCGCCAGGCTGGACCATCAACAGCGCGTCGTGTTCACGCCGGCGGCAGGCCGATGCGAAAGCGGATGCCGCCGCGCGGTCTTGCCGGAAGCGCTCGAACTGGCCAGGTGTCAGTGCGTAGTATTCCTCGTACTCGGCAAAATCGTTACGGACCGGCACGGAAAGGAAATAGCGTCCCGATGCCTCTTCCACGCCCAGCGAAAAGCGTTCTGCCCTGTTCACGATCAAGTCCTTGAATTTCATCGTTTCTTCCTTTGGCGGACGGCAGACCGCACGCCTTATGCATGCTCAATAATGTGGGCCGGGACGCCCTCTCCGGCTGAAGATTATTGCATAATTGCAACTTCAATGGCGCAGCTTTGCCCGACTACCTCATGAGGAGCCTCCATGCGTTTTCCCTTGTCCGCACGCCCAGTACTGCTCTCCGCCGCCCTGCTCGCCCTCACCGCCTGCGAGACGGGGCCGGCGCACCGCCTCGGCGATGCGAACGTGCCGCTGATGAAGCCGGGCTACGGCCTGGTGGCGACGATGGTGGTGCAGGCCAACCGCCTGCACAGCAACGACCAGCCGACCGCCATGTCGACGGCCGGGAGCACGATCGTCTACTTCGACACGGTGCGGGGTTCGGCCGGGTCGCCGTTCTGGGTGCTTCGGGGCGGCGGGGCGTTCGCAGGCTATGTGAACGTGGAGCAGCCGGCCAGGACCGACCGCGGCTACCCGGCCTTCCTCAAGCCGGTCAAGCCGGGCAAGTACTACCTGAGATCCTTAACGGTGGGTACGCCGGGTAACGAGCAGGTCGTGGGGCCGAAGGACGACACCGTGATCGAGGTGGTGGAAGGCGAAGTGACCTATGCGGGCCGCGTGCAGATGCAGACCTGGTGGACGGAAAAAGGCAACGGCTATGCGCCGGTGAGGAGGACCCTCGAGGTGCTCGACGAGTACGCGCAAGACATGGCGGCCTTCCAGGTGCGCGAGCCGCGGCTCGCCACGATGACGGTCAGGAATGGGGTGGCGCGCCAGCCTGCACATGCCGGATCCGGCGCGCTCCGCACAGACTAGAACACCAGATTGACGCTGCGCGGGCAGTGATCGCTGGTCTCGATACGCTGTCCCGGCGTCTGCACTACCGCCGTTTTGCGCGAGCCGAGCCCCTCGGGCTGGAGCGCCGCGAGCGGGCCGCTGAGCACGATATGGTCCAGGCCCGAGAAGCCGCGGCAATTCGCGTCGACGCCCGTCAAGGGCACCTGCTTGAGGGACCGGGTGCCATCGTCCAGCTCCTGCCACAGGTAGCGCGTCGCCACCTTGCCGTCCGCATCCTGCTTCGGCACGCCGGCCGGATTGCTTCCGTCCGCGCGCACCTGCTCGGGGCGGATCGCGGCGGCGGCCTCTTCGTCGATGCGGCGGTTGAAGTCGCCCAGCAGGACGAACTCGGGGCTGCGCTGCGCGACCTTGTCGAGCCAGCGCTCCAGCGGCGCCACCTGGCGGTTCAGGACCTGGCAGGCGCCGGCGCGATCGTCGAGCAGGCGCGCCTGATAGATAGGTGTCGGCACGATGTTGGCGCAGCTGGACTTCAGGTGCACATTCAGGAAGCTGATACGGCGCCCCGGCAGTTGCAGCTCGAGCGCCAGGCCCGGGCGCACCTTGCGCGCTTCCGGATCAGCGGGATTGTCGCTCACCGCCAGGCCTGTCTCCACGCTGCAGCGCCCGGGCTCCTGGCCCAGGCTGCGGTCCCAGGCGAAGGCCACGGTCTGGAAGCCCTCGTGCGGCGCGTCGCACACGCTGAAGCGCCCGGCGTGGCGGCCGAGCAGCTGCTTGATGACCTCGGCCGAGCGCACTTCCTGGAAGGCGATCACGCGCACCTGCTGCGTCGCGATCAGGTTGTTGATCGTCGCCTGCAGGCCGGCCAGCTTGGCGGCGTAGTCGCTGCTGGCCAGCGGCGCCGAGGCGCCACGGCCCTGGTAGGCGGAGCATGGGGGCATCATGGCCAGCTGCGCGGGCCCTCCCGCCAGGCGCTCGGTGTCGGCGGCGCATTGTTTCGCTGCGCGCACGGCTTCTTCGCTGGCGGACGCCTGTCCCCGCTCGCGCCGGGGACGTGTATCGCACCAGGAGACGGCCTGGCAGACGGCGGCGTGGCGGTCGAAGTCCTGCTGCGAACCAGCCCAGGCCATGTTAAAGGAGGCAACCCCGATCTGCGTCGGCGGCTGCGGGACGGGTTGGGCGGCACAGCCGGCCAGCGTGGCGAGGATCGCTGCCGGAAGCGCGAACGACAGCGGTCTAAAGGAAAACTTCGAGGTTGACATCGGGGCTCTCATTGGTTGGACGCATGCTGGCCATACGATTGGCCGAAATGACAAGCATTATGACGCCATTCCCCTGATCCAGACCAGTACTACACGTGTCGCCGGCGAAGGATCTGGCCCACTCCGCGACTTATAGGAAAGGCCAGGAAAGGATGCGCTTCGCGTGCAGCACCACACGCCCGAGCAGATAAGCGGCAGCCAGGCTAAGCGCCAGCATGCCGCGCACATCGCCCGTGAACGCCAGCCACACCCCGCCGACGGTGGCGCCGGCCACCAGGACCATCAGCCACAACTCGATACTAAGGAAGAAAACGATAGCTTCGCGCCAGACGCGCAGCATCAACGCGAGCGCTTCCTTGACTGTCTTGATTCCGTAAAACATGGTGATGTTCGCAAAATAGCAAATGTGAAGCCAGAAATGACAATCGCCGGCTTGAGCCGGCGATTGTCTTGATTCTGGAGGCGAGGACGGGAGTCGAACCCGTCTAGACGGCTTTGCAGGGCGTATTATACTCAACAATTTCAAACACTTAGGCGAGAACCACAATTTTCGCCTCTTGAGTTCGTTCACCTTGGTCTTCATCAAGCAAGGAACTGAGGCTCTAGCAATAGGCATCTGGCGCAAGATCCGCAAACAGGAAAGACCCACCGCGCGAGCTTGCGTTACGAATTCGAAACCGAATCTGTGCTTGGCATGTTAGCGTCCGGCATAGTACCGCGCCAGCTCCGCAATTTCCGCATCGTTCAGGTTGCGGACGGCATTGCGCATCTGGCCATTGATGTCGTTGGCCCGGCGTCCGTCGCGGAAGGCGAGCATCTGGTCGCTCAGATAGGCCTCGGACAGCCCTTCGAGCACCGGCGTCGCCGGCCTCACCGCATGCGGGCTGTGACAGGACGAGCAGGCGCCGACGCTGCGCATCGGATCGCCGTTGCGCACCAGCCGCGGCGTTCCGCTGGCCGAGGGCGCGATGTCGGCGATGCGTTCGCGCTCGAGCGAGGCGTAATAGGCGGACAGGTCGCGCATGTCCTGGTCGTCCAGCTCGGCCACCAGGGGTTGCATGATGGCGCTCGGCCGGTGGCCGGAAAGGAAATCGCGCAGCTGCTTGTACGTGGCGGAGGCCGGCTGCCCGGCCAGGTGGGGCGTGCCGGCCGGACTGGTGCCGCGCGCGCCGTGGCACATGGTGCAGGCCATCGCCAAGGTCGCGCCCCTACCAACCGACGCCTCGCCCACCTCCATCATGTGCGCGTTGACGATGACGCTGCTCGGGTACTTTTGTTGTTCCGCCGGCAGTCCGGCCGCCCGGAAAGGCGCCGGCGCTCCGACGGCGCTGCAGATCGCCTCCCACATGCTCTGCATGACATTGCGCTCGTGGGCCTTCGGCAGCCAGACGAGTCCGATGAAGGCGGCCACCAAGGCGATCACGAGGATCGCGCCCACGCTCCCGGCAAACCAGCGGTTGCGCAGGGAAAAGATTCTTTCGTCGCTCATGGCTGGCTCCCTACCGGCACGGCCGGCACCGAGGTCTGCTTGAGCGCCATCAGCTGGCTGATCGGGTAGCCGTAGTTCACGATCGACAGGCCGATCATCAGCGCCAGCCACAGCGCGTAGCCGTTCAGCGCGGCCGGTAGCCGCCCTTCGTTGTGCGCCACCTGGCTGAAGCGAAATTCGGGCAGCTCGATGCGCCCGCTGCGGTGGCCGCCCAGCAGCACCAGCAGGAACAGCAGACCGGACACGACAAGGATCAGGCCGCCGAAGAAGGTGATGATCACCGTAATGGCCTGGGGCGCGATCTCGGGATTGCTGTAGTCGAAGTAGGCCATGCGGCGCGGCATGCCGAGCACGCCGACCACGTGCCAGGGGAAGGTCAGCACGATCATTCCGACGAACCACAGCCACAGCTGGGTGCGCATGAGGCGGCCGCTGGCGAGTTGTTTGCCGGTCAGGTGGGGCCACAAGTCGTAGGCCAGCGCAAAGTACATGATGACGATGGCGCCGCCGAAGATCAGGTGGAAGTGCCCCGTGATCCACTGCGTGTTGTGCACGGCGAAGTCGAGCTGGTAGCTCATGTTGATCAGGCCGCCCGCCCCGCCGAAGCCCAGCAGGATGAAGGAGAAGGCCACCGCCAGCATCATCGGGTTCTTCCAGGGCAGCGCCTTCACCCAGCCGAAGGCACCGCGCCCGCCGCGCAGGCGTCCCGCGATCTCGACCGAGGCGGTGATGGTAAAGATGGTCAGGAAGGTCGGGATCGAGACCATGCCCGTGAAGACCGCATGCAGGAACTTCATGCCCGAGCCCACCTGCGGGTCCTGGAACAGGTGGTGTACGCCGATCGGCATCGAAAACACCAGGAACAGCACGAAAGAGATGCGCGCCATCTTGTCGCTGTAAAGGCGCCCGCCGATGGCGCGCGGCACCAGCGTATAGAAGGCGATGTAGGCAGGCATTAGCCAGAAATACACGATCGCATGCAGGGTCCAGGAAAAGAACACGCGGGCCAGGCCGGCATCGATGGTGTTCTTGAAGCCAAGCGCGACCGGCAGGATCATGAACAGGATCTCGATCGCCGCCCCCAGCGAAGTCCAGGCCCACAGGTAGGCGCCGGCCAGGTTGGCGAACATCGGCAGCGGCACGGCGGCGCCGGGATTCGCCTTTTTCCAGACATACAGGTTGAACGACATCAGCGCCACCCAGATCCACGAGCCGACCACGACCAGCACCACGCCGATGTAGTAGAACGCATTGCCGATCAGGGGCGGGTAGAAGGTGTACAGCACCGTGGCCAGGCCCATCGAGACCGGCACCATGGCGGTCACCGTGCCCAGCACGACCAGGAAGAATCCGATCCAGGCCCAGCGTTTGCCGACCAGGGTCTGCTTGAGCGCCAGTTCGACGATGGCGTAACCGAAACCCATCGCCACCAGGGTCGGGAACACGTAGCCCATCGCCGAGCCATGGGCCGTGACCGCGCGGTAGTACAGCTCGGGATTCCCGATCCAGTCGCGCAGCGGGCTGCGGATGTACATCTGCCATTCGCCCAGCAGCAGCGCCACGAAGAAGGCGATGAAGGCGATCCAGAAGTGCGCCAGCACGAGGCGCCTGGTGTCATTGTCCAACACAGCTCAGCCTCCTTCCGTTCGCGGCCAGGCGCATGAATTCGGCCTTCTCGACGATCTTCACCTTCGCCCACATGGCGGCGTGGCCCACCCCGCAGTATTCGTGGCAGGGCATGACGTGCTCGCCGGTCTGTTCGAACTTCGTGCGGAAATTGGAGATATAGCCGGGCAGGAGCATGACGTTGACGTTGCTCTTGCTGATCGAGAAGCCGTGCACCACGTCGGCCGCCGTGCCGCGGATGTGGACCGGCGTGTCCTTCGGCACCAGCAGGCAGGAGGGGGTGAACGAATACTGGTTGGCCAGCACGCGCACCATGACCGTGCCGTCGGGCTCGACGCTGGAGCCCAGGTTGCTCTCGATGAATTCGCCCGAGATGTGCAGGGTGCCGGGATCGATGGTCTCGGTGCGCACCGGCGGCATGGCGGCCCAGTGCAGGCTCATGTAGGCCATCATCCCGACCAGGAACAGGACGATGGCGCCGACCAGGATGGCCCAGCGCGACTCGGCGCCATGGGCGACCGCTGCGCCGGGCGAGGCGTCGTGGGCCATCTCAGTCCCCTCCCCGCGCCAGGTAGACCAGCACATAGAAGGCCACCCACATCGCCATCACGATGGCGACCGCCAGGCCGGCCACGGCAAAGGCGCCGCGCGGCCCCTGTGCGACCACGGCGTCGACGCGCTGCTGGTCGAAGCTGGCATCGCTTTCCCTCGGTTCCAGGATCATGGACTCTCCTCGATGGACTCATTCAACCGTTGCCGAGCGCAGCTCGTTGACTTCACGTTCGCTCACCGGCGCGCCGCGGTTGCCCCAGGCGGTGCGGATATAGGTCACGACGGCGGCGATCTCCCCGTCCGACAGTGAATGGAAGAACGGCGGCATTCCGTAGGGCATCGGATTACGGCGGGTGCCCGGCGGATAGCCGCCGTTGAGCACCATGCGGATCGGGTTGACGGCCGAGGTCATCGTGATCGACTGGTTGGCGGCCAGCGGCGGATAGTGGGGCAGCTTTCCGCGACCCTGGGCCCCGTGGCAGCTGGCGCACTGGGCGTCGTAGACGCGCTTGCCCTGCGTGAACTGCTGGGTGAGGTTGGCGCGCGCCGGGGCGTTCGCCGGGTCGCTCTGCATCGGCTGGTCGGCCGGCAGGCTCTTGAGGTAGACCGCCATGGCGCGCACGTCTTCCGTCGTCATGAACTGCAGGCTGTTGAAGGTCACCTCGGCCATCGGGCCGTAGACGGTGCCGCGGTTCGACACGCCTTTCTGCAGCAGGTCGATGATGTCCTGGATCTCCCAGGTGCCCAGCCCTGCCTCCTTGTTCGAGGTGAGCGAGGGCGCATACCAGTTCTGCATCGGGATCAGGCCTCCCTGGAAGGCGCGTTCCTGCGAGGAGCCGCCCAGCGCATTGATCGGGGTATGGCACATCGAGCAGTGGCCCAGCCCCTGCACCAGGTAGGCGCCGCGGTTCCACTCGGCCGACTTGGTCTTGTCGGGGACGTATTCGCCCTCCTGGAAGTACAGCGTGCGCCAGCCGATCAGCAGCGCCCGGTTATTGTAGGGAAAGCGCAGGTCATGCTGGCGAGAGGCCAGGCGCACCGGCGGCACAGAGCGCAGGTAGGCAAAGATGGCGTCGCTGTCGGCGCGGGTGACCTTGGTGTAGCTCGCGAAGGGCATGGCCGGATACAGCAGCTCGCCGTTGCGCGAGCGGCCGGTGCGCATCATCTTGAAGAAATCGTCGGCGGTCCACTTGCCGATCCCGGTCTGCGGGTCGGGCGTGATGTTGGGGGCATAGAGCGTGCCGAAGGGCGTGGGCATCGGCCGGTTGCCCGAGAAGATCTTGCCGCCAGGGACAGTGTGACAGGCGATGCAGTCCCCCGCTTGGGCAAGATACTTGCCGCGTTCGACCAGCGCCTGCTGTGCACTGCCTGCCGGCCGCGCGGCCGGCCGCGCCGTTTGCTGCGCCGGTGCGGGCGCCTGCATGGCCGCCAGCAGGAGCGCGGGCGCCAGCCACCGGGCCGTCCGTGCAGAGAATCGGATCGGGTTCATTTCGGCGCTCCTCCCTGGCTCGCGTGCTGGCTCCCGCAGCGCAGCGGCAGCGCGGCCGGGGCCGTCTTCGCAGGACGGGCATTGGTGACCGGGCGCGAGGCAAGGTAGGCCGCAACGGCAGCCACCTCCGGCTCGCTGAGCGTGGACGAGATCACCTGCATGCAATCTGGGGCAAGCGCGGTGCGCACCCCGTAGCGCCAGGCGCCGAGCTGGGCGCTGACATAGTCGGCGCGCAGTCCGAGCAGGCCAGGAATGCCCGGTTCGCGGCCGGCCAGGTCGGCGCCGTGGCAGGCGATGCAGGCCGGCAGGCGCTTGCCCGGCACACCCTGGGTCACGATGCGCTCGCCGTCACGCAGAAGTTGCGGCGAGGCGTTGACGGGAGGCTGGGCCAGCGGCGGCGGGTTCTGCGCGGCGAAGTGTTCCGCCATCTTGTACAGGTAGCTGTCGGGCAAATAGGCCAGCAGGTAGTTCATTGGCACGTACTTGCGGCGGCCGTCGCGGAAGGCCACCAGCTGATTGTACAGGTAGCCGGTCGGCTTGCCGGCGAGGCGGGGAAAATAGACGTTGTCGACGCCCCGCCCGGCGGCGCCATGGCAGCCGATGCAGGCCGCAACCCGCGCCTCCATCGTGTCTGGAATACGCTCGCCGGCCGGGCCGGCCTGGGGCTGGGCCATGGCAGGTAAGGCAATCACCAAACTGATGACGAGAATCGGGCGCCAATCCATGTGGAGACTCCAGACAGTTTCTACATATGGGCAAGGTTGTTCGAAAAGTACCATCGGTACGGCAGACCTGACGCACGGTTCGTTGACGTGCTAGCCGTGCTGGCTGGGCCAGCATCGTTCCGCCCATGCTGCTTCACCTGGGTTTCAGGAGATGCTTTTCGATCGCTGGCCCGAGCAGACGCTCCACGTCGACCAGGTAAATGTCGGCCCCAGCCCGGGAGATGCGGCCGGTCAGATAGGGAAACCGGCAGGCCAGCGCATCGGACGGGGGCGCGATTTCCGCGCACTCGACGTCGAGCCCACCCTCGATCCGGTCGACCACGAGGGCAAACTTCCTGCGATAGACCATGGCGACCAGGGCCGGCGCCCCCGCCATGGGGCATTGCCGAGACTCGGGCCTGCGGTAGTCGACCAGCGGAATCAGGCTTCCCTCGTGCAACATGACGTAACCGGGTTCGTGACGAGTAACGGCGTGCATGGCTGAAATTCCGATCACGCCGCTGATATGGACGGTTTCTGCCGCCAGGTCGGCGCCCAGGGCCGCAAACCTGAGGCAGCGGACCGGCGTATACACGCGCGAGGCTTGCGGAACGGTCACAGCGCGTGCCCCTGTACCACGGTCCCTGACTGCCGCCTGCGCAGCGACAGATACTGTCCGGCCGCGCCGCCGAGGTCCCGGATCAGCAGCAGCATGGCCAGGGCCTGGAACAGTCCGGCGGGCCGCGCCAGCACGGCGGGTGCAAACGGCGCCGCGGCCAGCAGTCCAAGCGCCACCACATGCCAGCGCCACTGCCTCAGCGCACGTTCTCCATCGAGGATGTTCTTCAGCGCCGGCACCCGTTCCCGCGGCAGCGACGCGTCGGATTGCAGGTGATACCAGACCAGGAAAGGCACGATCTTGTACAGCATGCCGTTCACGGCCGACATCCCGAAGCCGGCGATCACGAGGATGCCGATCAGGAGCGGGCGCTGGTCGGCGCCGAGCGGCAGGAAATGGACCAGCGCCGCCAGCGCGAGGCTGCCCATCGCCAGGACCCAGTAATACGTGCCCACGTCCGCCGGCCGCTTGCGCTTGCGGAAGAACAGGAGCGTGGCGCCGGCATAGCGCAGCAGCAGCAGGGCCACGCCGGCCTCCGCCGCCAGGCGCAGCGCGCCCACGCCCGCCAGGGCCGCGGCGCTCCACCCTGCCACCAGCGCCACCAGCGCGGCGGGCAGCCAGGATTCGAGCGAACGCGGATAGGCCGGGGTCCCCTGGAACATCGGGATGACCTGGAAGGACACCGTCGCCGTCAGCGCGACCACCCATCCGACCAGGCCCCAGGAGGCATGGATGTCGGTCAGCAGCGGGGCGTCGAGCGGCCCCATGCCGCTCAGGTACAGGGCCAGGGAAGCGCCCAGGCCGATGGTGACGGCCAGCCCCGCCGAGGCCAGGCGCACGCCGCGCACCAGCGGCCTGGCGACCGGGGCGATCTTGTGCGAGATCGCGGTGCCGACCGCGGCCAGGACCACGAAGCCGGCCAGGCCAAGCACCCCTGCCGCCGCCTGGTAGGCAGCGGGCCCCAGGCCCAGGCCCAGCGCGCCGGCCAGCAGCAGCGTGCCCAGTGCCAGCGCGCCCCAGGACAAGGCGGCCACCGGGCGCGCCAGCGGGATGCCGACGCCGGCGACCGTCGGCAGCAGCTGGAACAGCGCCCCGACGATGGTCATGGTCAGGAAACCCAGGGTCAGCAGGTGCGTCATCGCCAGGGTGACGGGCGTCCAGCGCGAGGCGAGCGCCGTTTCGCCCTGCCAGGCCAGCAGCAGGGCCGCCGCCAGGGCGAAGCATGGCGCCGCCAGCAGGAAGGGAAGCGGCACCTGGATCGGCGGCATCGCCGTATAGGTCAGGGATCGTTGCATGGGATTTTCTGGATCAGGAGGTCGAACCGGTGGTCGGCCCGGACGCTCGTCCGGTAGCCGTAGCCATGGCGGTCGAGGATCTTGTACAGCGGGTGCGGCTCGCGGTCGATCAGCACCTGGAGACGCTGCTGCGGCGCCATGGCCGCCAGCGCTTCCAGTATTTGCTCCATCGGCTCGGGCGGCAGCAGGCCGGAGACGTCGAGCGGGATCGTCGCGGTCGAATGGGTGCTCATGATGATTCCTCAGATCGGGGCCGGGTCAAGGTCCTGGCAGGGAGACAGCAGGTCGGCCAGGGTCACGCGGTCGAGTTCGTGCAGGTAGGCGGCGGTGGCGCGCGCCAGCGATGCGCGCAGGCGGCAGTCGGCGTCGAAAGGACATTCCCTCGCCTCGCCGGCGAAGCATTTGACCATATGAAAATTGGGCTCCGTGCGCCGGACCACCTCCCCCATGCGCAGCAGTCGCGGGTCCCGCGCCAGGCGCATGCCGCCGCTGCGGCCGCGCAGCGTGTCGATCAGGCCGCAGGCGCCGAGCTCGTTGACGACCTTGGCCAGGTGGTTGCGCGAGATGCCGTAGCGGCGCGCGATCTCGTCGACCGTCACGATGCGGTCGCGGTGCTGGCCCAGATACAGCAGCAGGCGCAAGGCATGGTCGGTGAATTCCGTCAGGCGCACGGCCGGCTCCTCATGCGCGCACCACGAAGTCGATCACCACGTCGCCCGGCGAGCGGCGGTGGTAGACGACGTTCAGGCGTTCGCCGAAGTGTTCGCCCAGCTCCGCCAGCAGCGGCAGCGGATCGTGGTCGTTACAAAAGCGCATGGTTTCGCCGGGGAGCAGCGCGCGCAGGGCGCCGAAGATCGCGGCATGGCGGAAGCGGCGTGCGATGCCGCGCGCGTCGAACACCCAGGTACGGTTGGAGACGTTCGGTTCAGAGCAATTGTGCGACATGGGAAACTCCTTTCGATGATTTCGATAATCCGGCCGCGGCGCGGCCGGGGTAAGACATCAGGCGGACATCAGGCCCGCACCGGCAGCGCTTCCGCCACCGGCCTGCGCCCGCCGCGCATCAGGCGCAGCACGAACAGCGCCAGGAACACGGTGCCCACGGCGAACACCACGTCGCCCGGGACCCGCAGCCACACCATGTTCTCCATGAAGGGCGAGTGGATCACCTGCGCCGAGCGGGCGTACCACATGCCCTTGCTGATGCTGGCGACCGCCTGGTAGATGCCGGCCGGGACCAGCGACAGGAACACCATCATGGCCAGGCCGATGTTCAGCAGCCAGAACATGGGCCGCAGCAGCGCGTCCGACCAGGCGGCGCGCGCGCTCAGCCCGCGCAGGCAGAACAGCATCAGGCCGATGCCCAGCATGCCGTAGACGCCGAACAGGGCGGCATGACCGTGGGCGGCCGTCATGTTCAGGCCTTGCATGTAGTACAGCGCGATCGGGGTATTGATGGCGAAGCCGAGCAGGCCGGCGCCGACGGTGTTCCAGAAGCCGACCGCGATGAAGCACAGGATCGCCCACTTGTAGTTGCGGACCCAGGCGGCGGCCCGGGTGCGCTGGTAGTTGCGCCAGGCCTCGAGGCCGATCAGCGACAGCGGCACCACTTCCAGCGCCGAGAACATCGAACCGATCGCGATCACCGAGGTCGGGGTGCCGGTAAAGTACAGGTGATGCAGGGTGCCGAGGATGCCCCCGAACAGGAACACGATGGTCTCGAGCACGATGGCGCTGTTGGCCGAGGCCGCGCGGATCAGGCCCAGGCGGGTGAACAGCAGCGCGATCACGGCGGTGGCGAAGACCTCGAAGAAGCCCTCCACCCACAGGTGCACCAGCCACCAGCGCCAGTATTCGACCATCGAGTAATGGGTCCCGCGGCCCCAGGTCAGCGAGGTGGCGTAGAAGCCGCCGATGCACAAGGCAGCCAGGAAGACCATGGCGATCAGGCCGCGGCTCTCGGACGGCTTGCGCAGGGCCGGCCACAGGCCGCGCCCGAGCAGGAAGGCCCAGAACAGCAGGCCGGCGAACAGCAGCACCTGCCACACCCGGCCCATGCTGGTGAATTCCAGGCCCTGGTTGCCGATCCAGAAGGAGAATTCGCTGCCGGCGCCGCGCAAGGTGCCGAGCCAGCCGGTGGCGGTGGAGCCGGCCACGATGAACAGCAGCGCGTAGAACAGCACGTCGACGCCCAGTTTCTGGTACTTCGGCTCATGGCCGGAAATGGCCGGCGCGATGTACAGGCCGGTGGCCAGCCAGGCGGTGGCGATCCACAGCACCGCGAACTGGGTGTGGATGGTGCGGCTCACGGTAAAGGGAAGCACGTCGCCCAGCGGAATGCCGAAGAAGCTGTTGCCCTCCACCGCATAGTGTGCCGTGATGACGCCCATGCCCACCTGGGCCAGGATCAGGCCGACCACCACGAAGAAGTACTTGCGGGTAGCGCGCATCGAGGGCGTGGCCTTCAGGTCGATCAGGGGATCGCTCTTCGGCGCCGGCGGATCTTCCTCGTCCTTGTGCATGCCATGGAAGAAGACCATGGCGGCGATGGCGCCGATCATCAGGATCACGCTCGCGATCGACCAGATGCCGGCGCCGGCGGTCGGGGTGTTCCCGGCCAGCGGCTCGTGCGGCCAGTTGCTGGTGTAGCTCAGGCCCGTCTCGCCCGGGCGGTCGGCGGCCGCGGCCCAGGCCGACCAGAAGAAGAAGCCGGTGAGCGCGGCGCGGTCCTGTTCCGCCGCCAGCGAGTTGGGGCGCATCGCGTACTGCTCGCGCAGGCCGTCCAGGCCGGCCTCGTCGCCGAACAGGCCGGCGTAGTGGCGCGCCACTTCGCGCACGGCCTCGGCGCGCACGGCGGACAGGGAGAGCGTGCCGCTGGCCGCGTCATAGGTATTGCGGCGCAGCTCGGCGCGCACCAGCGCGTCGACATGGCCCTGGCGCGCCGCATCCAGGCGCGCGTAGCCGGCGCCGAATTCGCGCCGCGCCAGCGCATCCTGCAGCGCCTCGGCTTCGCGGTGCAGCCAGTCGGCCGACCAGTCCGGGGCGACATAGCTGCCGTGGCCCCAGACGGTGCCGAGCTGCTGGCCGCCGGCCGCCAGCCAGGCCTGCTGGCCCTGCTGGATCTGGCCGGCAGAATACAGGACGCCTCCCTGCGGATCGGTGACGGTGACCGGTATCGGCGGCGCCTGCAAGTAGATTTCCCTGCCGACCCAGCCGAGTACGGAGAAGGAAATCACGCAGATGACGGCGAGCCATGTCCATAGTTTTCTTGTGGCTTGCATGACTATTCCTTGTGAGTGATGAACGAAAGCGGTGTGCTACCGGCGCTCATCCTAGGGTTCCGCCCAAAATGATGCAAACAAATTGCATGTATTGGATATGCCAGATCAAGAAATCGCGACCTGCTCCCGCCGGCGCCGCTTTTTGCGCCTCCATCCCGTTGTGCCGGCGCCGGGCCCGGCATAAGCTGGCATGCGCATCCACATTGTTCAGCGAGCGACACGCCATGACTTCCTCCCCCGTTTTCGTTGATAGCCCTGCCCCCGATCTGCTGGCCCGCATGAGCCGTCCCGGCCCGCGCTATACCTCCTATCCGACCGCCGACCGCTTCGGCACGGTCTTCGGCGTCGCCGACTACCGCGCGGCGGTGGCGGCGCGGCGCGCCGCGGACCCAAGGCGGCCGCTGTCGCTGTACGTGCACATCCCGTTCTGCCAGTCGCTGTGCTACTACTGCGCCTGCAACAAGATCATTACCAGCGAGCGCGACAAGGCCGCCGTCTATCTCGGCTACCTGCTGCGCGAGATCGACATGCAGGCCGCCCTGTTCGACGGCATGAACCGGGTCGCGCAGCTGCATTTCGGCGGCGGCACTCCGACCTACCTGTCCGGCGAGCAGATGGGCGTCCTCACCAGTCACCTGCGCCGGGCCTTCGAGTTCGCCGGCGACGCCGAAGGCGAATACGGGATCGAGATCGATCCGCGCACGGTCGACGCCGCGCGCATCCACGAGCTGCGCGCCCAGGGCTTCAACCGCCTCAGCCTGGGGGTGCAGGACTTCGATCCGGACGTGCAGCGCGCCGTCAACCGCATCCAGCCGGCGGCGCTGACCCTGGACGCGATCGCGGCCGCGCGCGCGGCGGGCTACCGCTCCATCAGCATCGACCTGATCTACGGCTTGCCTAAGCAGAGCCCGGCATCGATGCGGCGCACCCTGGACCAGGTGGTGCAGGCCGGTCCCGACCGCATCTCGGTTTACTACTACGCCCACCTGCCCGAGCTGTTCAAGTCGCAGCGCCTGATCCGCGAGGAAGACATGCCCTCGGCCCAGACCCGGCTCGAACTGCTGGCGCTGTGCATCGCCCACCTGACCGGCAACGGCTACGTCTACATCGGCATGGACCATTTCGCCCGGCCGGACGACGAGCTGGCCCTGGCCCAGCGCCAGGGCCGGCTGCAGCGCAACTTCCAGGGCTATTCCACCCATGCCGGCGCCGACATGCTGTCCTGCGGCGTCTCGGCCATCAGCGCCGTCGGCGCGGCCTACAGCCAGAACGAGAAGTCGCTGGGACGCTACTACGCGCGGCTCGACCAGGGCGAGCTGCCGGTCGCGCGCGGCCTGAACCTCGGCACGGACGACCTGCTGCGGCGCGACCTGATCCAGCGCCTGATGTGCGACTTCAGCCTCGACGTCGAGGCCTTCGAGCGGCGCCATGGCATCGAGTTCGGCGCCTGCTTCGCGCGCGAAGCGGCGCAGCTCGCGGCCCTGGAGGCCGATGGCCTGCTGGCGCGCACGCCCGGCCGCCTTGACGTCACTCCCAGCGGGCGCTTCCTGGTCCGGAATATCTGCATGGTGTTCGACCGCTACCTGGGCAGCGCCGGCGCCCAGCCGCTGCTGCGCATGCCCTACTCGCGCACCGCCTGAACGGCGCCGCTCAGCCTTCGCGGCCATCGACGCGCGCCCGCAGCAGGTAAGGCCCGTAGGTGATGCAGTACAGCGCGAAGGCCAGGCTCCAGCAGATGCTCGCCGCCACCAGGCCGGCCCGGTACAGGCTGCCAGCACTCAGGGCCGCGGCCAGGCGCGCCAGCACGCCCGCCTGCAGCAGCAGGTACATGGCGGTCTCCGCCCGGCCGGCTTTCAGCATGCGCCCGGTATGCCCGAGCGCGGTGCGGGTGATCATGCCGATGATCAGGCCGCCCATCGCCCCCACGGTCAGCAGGTGCACGGCGGCGCTTTGCGGCGCGAGGCCCACGCAGGCCAGGGCCAGCATCAGGAAACCGAGCGGGATCCAGGCGTAGGAAACATGCAGGATCCACAGCAGCGGCGTACCCAGGGTCGCCAGCGGTTTCCAACCCGCCATGCGCAGCCCCTGGACCACCGCGGTCCCCGCGGCCAGCACGGCCAGCGGCAAGGACAGCGGCATCAGGGCCCAGGCCAGGCCGGTCGCCACGGTGAGCGCCAGGCTGAGCTTCTCCAGCCGGGGCGAGGTGGCCGTGCGCACGCCGCGCAACGCATTGGCGGTGAAGCTGGGGATAACGCGGCCGCCGAGTACGGATTCGATCACGATCACCGCCACGATGGCGGCGTACAGCGGCTGCACGGGCGAGACCGGCAGCCATCCCAGCACGGCGGCATGGAAGACGGCGTTGGCGGCCGCCAGCACTGCCAGCAGCGCCACCATCACCAGGTTGCGGGTATTGCCGGCGCGCCGGATCACCCGGTACAGCGGCCAGGCGGCCAGCGGCAGGAAGATCACGTCGAGCGCGGCCGCCGCCGCCGGCTGAAGGACCGCCATGCCCACGCGGCCGGCCAGCCACAGGGCCGCCAGCGCCGCCAGGTGGCCGCCGCGCGGCGTCCACAGGCCGGTCCAGTTGCGCCCGGCCGTGAACAGGAAGCCGACCACGATGGCGATCACGAAGCCGAACAGCATTTCGTGCATGTGCCAGGCCAGGGTCAGCTGCGGCGCGCCGGACCAGCCCAGCCAGGACGCGGTCCAGGCGGGCACCGCGACGCCGGCGAAGGCGGCGCCCAGCAGGTAGAAGGGTCGGAAGCCGAGGGCGAACAAAGGCTGCCCTTGCAGGCCCCCCGGGCGTGCCGGGGCGGCGGGATCGTCGATGCGTAGCAGTGTCATGGCAGGTTCCTGTGGTGAGAGGCGCCGCTCAGCCCTCGTAGGCGCGCAGGCGCTCGAGGTCGAGGATGGTGATGCTGCGGCCGGCGATGCCGACCAGGCCGCGGCCGGCCATGTCGTGCAGCACCCGCGAAAAGTATTCGGGCGTGATATTCAGGCGCGAGGCGACCATCTTCTTGCTTGCCGAAAGCGTCACCTCGCCGCCCTGGCGCGGATCGTCCTTGAGCAGGTAGCCCACCACGCGCTGGCTGCCCGAGCGCAGGGTATAAGACTCGACGTCGGAAATCAGGCCGTGCAGGCGCCGGCTCATCCCGGCCAGCATGCGGCGTGCGAAGCCCGGGTCGCGCTCGATCCCGGACAGGATCGCCTCTTTCCCGATGTGCAGCAGCATGCAGTCGGCCAGGGCCTCGGCCTGGACGATGTAGTCGCGCTCCATGAACATCAGCGCCTCGCCAAAGCTCTGCCCGGGGCCGATCAGCTCGACCACCTTCTCGTCGCCCTGGGAGGAAACGAAGCACAGCTTGACGCTGCCGTAGATCACGGTATGGAAGCCGTTGCAGGGGTCGCCCCGCTTGAAGATCACCCGCCCGCGCGGCAGGTGCAGCTCGGTGGTCGCCGCGGCCACCATGTCCATGTCCGCGGGAGCCAGGTCCGCGAACAGCGGCAGGCGCTTGAGGAACTGGCGGGGATCGATGCGGGTTCTGAGCATGGCGAGGGTCGGCTGGTGGAGGGCGGGAACGGCGCCGCAAGACGCCTTCCCGATGTCGTCATTACAAGCCAAATCTCATGAAAATCAAATACTTCCGAGAGAGGTTCGGCATAGTTCTTAATGACTAGGGCCGTTTAGTCCGTCATGCCGACTCTCCGCGGCGGCGCGAATCCCTACAATGGAAACCTGACGACCAAAGGAGGCCCGCATGCTGCGCGACCGTTTCGGACGATCCATCGACTACTTGCGGCTGTCGGTGACGGATCGTTGCGATCTCCGATGCACCTATTGCATCCCCACCGGCTTTCGCGGCTTCGAGGAGCCGGAACACTGGCTCAGCTTCGACGAGATGGAGCGCCTGGTGGCCGCGTTCGCACGCCTCGGGACGCGGCGCGTGCGCCTGACCGGGGGCGAGCCGCTGCTGCGCCGCGACGTCGCCGTCCTCGCCGGCCGCCTGGCCGCCCTGCCCGGCATCGAGGACTTGTCGATGTCGACCAACGCCACCCGCCTGGAGCGCCACGCCGGCGCCCTGCGCCTGGCGGGAGTACGCCGCATCAACGTCAGCCTCGACAGCCTCGACCGCGCATGCATGGAAAAGATCACCGGCCGCGACAGCCTGGCGCGCATCATGGACGGACTGATGGCCGGCAAGGCCGCCGGCTTCGAGCCGATCAAGATCAACATGGTGGCGATGCGCGGGGTGAACGACGGCGAGATCGAGGCCATGGCCGAATTCTGCATCGAGCACGGTTTCATGCTGCGCCTGATCGAGGTGATGCCGATGGGCGCCACCGGCCGCAATGCGGCCTACCTCGACCTGCAGGAAGTGCAGACCCGGCTGCGCGAGCGCTTCGGCCTGGTGCCGCAGGCGGCGGAACTGGGCGGCGGTCCGGCGCGCTACCTGGCCACTCCCGACGGCAGGTCCAGCATCGGCTTCATCACGCCGCTGTCCCAGCATTTCTGCGCCACCTGCAACCGGGTGCGCCTGTCGGTCGACGGCACGCTCTACCTGTGTCTGGGCCAGGAAGAGAAGTTCGAATTCCGCCCCCTGCTGCGCGGCGGCGCTTCGGACGCCGAGCTGGAAGCGGCGATCCGCGAGGCCATCGAACTCAAGCCCCACAAGCACGAGTTCAACGCCGCTCCCCAAAAAATCATCCGTTTCATGGCCCAGACCGGAGGCTGACGTGCAGGACATCGAAAAATTCATCCGCGGCTTCGGCCGTTTCCAGCAGCAGTACCTGAGCGAGCCGACCGCCCTCGACATCCTGCGCCAGGGCCAGCATCCGCGCACCCTGGTGATCGGCTGCTGCGACTCGCGCGTCGATCCGGCCCTGCTCACCGGCTGCGACCCGGGCGACATGTTCGTGGTACGCAACATCGCAAACCTGGTGCCGCCCTGCACGCCGGACGCGCCACCCGGCGTCAGTTCGGCCATCGAGTTCGCCGTCTGCGGACTGGAGGTGGCGCGCATCATCGTGCTCGGCCACGCCCGCTGCGGCGGCATCCGCGCGCTGATGTCGGCGCAGAGCGTGACCACCGAGACCGATTTCGTGGCGCGCTGGATGCGCATCGCCGAACCGGTGCGGCGCGACGTGCTGCGCGAACTGCAGCACAAGCACCAGGATGCCCAGTGCCGCGCGGCGGAACTGGCCAGCATCCTGCACTCGCTCGACAACCTGATGAGCTACCCCTGGATCGCGCGCCGTGTCGCCGAGGGCAAGCTGGCCCTGCACGGCTGGTACTTCGACCTGGCCGCCGGCACCCTGCTCGCCTACTCGCCGCGCAAGCAGGAATTCCTCAGCATCCTCGAGCCGATTGTTCCGCCCGCGGCGTGCGCCGCCTGATTCCCGTCTTCCGTTCCTGCCACCGATGGTTTCCGCCCTCCTGAACCGCCAGCGCCTGTCGACCAAGATCGTCGGCGCCCTGATCGGCTTTTTGCTGCTCGCCCTGGTCGCCATCGGCGCCACTCTCTGGCTGTCCTGGCAGCTGGAAGGCGCCGCGGCGGCGATCAACGAAACCGGCAGCCTGCGCCGCCACAGCTACCGGCTTGCCCTGCTGCTGGAACGGGCCGAGAGCCAACCTGTATTGAGTCACGCCGCCGAGGCCAGGCGCCAGATCGCCCGGATCGACGCCACCCTCGCCCTGGTCGAACGGGGCGATCCGCAGCGGCCGCTCGGCCTGCCGCCCGCGCCGGCGATCCGCGGCGCCTTCCTCGAACTCGGCCGGCGCTGGAGCGGCGCGACCCGTCCGCTCGCGCTCGCGGCCTTGGACGGCGACAGCGATGCCCGTCGCGCGGCGGTGGCGCGCTTCGGCGGCCATGTCGAGGACTTCGTGGCCGAGATCGACCGCCTGGTCGGGCTGATCGAGCGCGACAACGAATTGCGCACCTTCTGGCTGCGCGCTTCGCAGCTGATGCTGGTGGCGATGGCGATCGGCGGTACCGTGGCCCTGGTCTACCTGATGTTCAGCCTGATCGTCGATCCGGTCATGCGCCTGCGCGAAGGCATGCGCAGCATGGCCGAGTCGGACTTCGGGGTACGGCTGGAGGTCGCGAGCCGCGACGAGTTCGGGCAGCTGGCGGAAGGCTTCAACGAAATGGCGGACCGCCTGCAGCAGCTGTACGGCAGCCTGGAAGACAAGGTGCGCCTCAAGACCGCCAACCTGGAAGACAAGAACCGCGAGCTCGCCCTGCTGTACGACTGCGCCGCCTACCTCCAGCAGCGCCACGAACTGGACACCATGTGCGACGGCTTCCTGCGCCGCATCGCCGCCTACTTCGGCGCCGGGGGCGGCAGCGTGCGCCTGATCGACGCTGGCAAGGGCAATGTCCACCTGGTCGTGCACGAGGGCCTGTCGGCGGGAATGGCGGAGTCCGAACGCTGCATGAAGATCGGCGACTGCCTGTGCGGCGAGGCGGCGGCCAGGAAAGTCTCCGTCGTGCACCGGCTCGACCAGATGCCCGGCGGCGAAGCCCTGCAATGCGCACGTGAAGGTTTCGCCACCGTGTCGGTGTCGCAGATCGTCGCCCAGGACCAGCATCTCGGCCTGCTCAGCCTGCATTTCCGCGAGGGGCGCGTCCTCACGCCGCGCGAACAGGCCCTGCTCGAGACCGTGGCCAAGCTGCTCGGCGTGGCGATCCAGAACATGCGCCTGGCGGCGCGCGAGCGCGAAATGGCCATTTCCGAGGAGCGCAACCTGGTCGCGCGCGGCCTGCACGACAGCATCGCCCAGGGCCTGAACTTCCTCAACCTGCAAGTGCAGATGCTGGACGAATCGCTGCGCGCCGGCAAGACCGGCGAGGCCTCGGCCATCGTTCCCGCCCTGCGCGCCGGGGTTGCGGAAAGCTATGCCGACGTGCGCGAACTGCTGCTCAATTTCCGCAGCCGGCTCGAGGAGGACGATCTCAACGCGGCGCTGCGCAAGACCGCGAACAAGTTCGGCGACCAGACCGGGATCACCACGGCCTTCGCCGTGAACGGCGCCGGCGGGCCGCCGATTCCGCGCGAAGCCCAGCTCCAGATCCTGTTCATCGCGCAGGAGGCGCTGTCGAACATCCGCAAGCACGCGCGCGCCGGGCGGGTAGAGATCGGGGTCGAGGACGGAGAAGACTATTTGCTCTCGATCGGCGATAATGGCGTCGGTTTCGATGCCGATGGCGGCGAAGACCGCGACGATGCCCATGTCGGCCTGCACATCATGCGCGAACGCGCGGGGCGCATCGGCGCCTCCCTCGAGGTGCGGTCGCGGCCCGGCGCCGGCACCACGGTGCGGCTGCGGCTGGGGCAGGCCCAGCGCCGCGCGGCGTGAATTATGCAATCTGGAGACCTGAATGAGTAGTGACCGCGATACCATCAGCGTGCTGCTGATCGACGACCATACCCTGTTCCGCAGCGGGGTGCGCTCGCTCCTGCAGCGCAACGAACGCTTCGCCGTGGTCGGCGAGGCTGCCGACGGCGTCGAGGGCGTCAAGCGCGCGCTGCAGCTGCGGCCGGACGTCATCCTGCTCGACCTGAACATGCCCGGCATGTCCGGGGTCGAGACCCTGCAGCTCCTGCTCCAGGACCGCCCGGACGCCGCGGTACTGATGCTGACCGTGTCGGAAGAAGCGGAAGACCTGGCCGCCGCGCTCCAGGCGGGCGCGCGCGGCTACCTGATCAAGAACATCGACGCCGACTACCTGATCCGGGCGGTGGAGCGCGCCGCCGCCGGAGAATCGGTGCTGGCCGAGTCGATGGCCGGCAAGCTGTTCGCCCACGTCCAGCGCGGCGGCGCCAAGGCGCCGGCGCCGGTGTCGGAACTGGACAAGCTGACCCCCCGCGAACGCGAGATCCTGGCCTGCCTGGCGCGCGGCGAGAGCAACAAGCTGATCGCGCGCGTGCTCGACCTGGCCGAGAGCACGGTCAAGATCCACGTGCAGAACATCCTCAAGAAGCTCGGCCTGACGAGCCGCGTGCAGGCCGCCGTGTTCGCGGTCGAGAACGGTCTGGGCGCCGCTCAGGACAAGTAGGCCCGCAGCGCTTCGCGCGCGCCCTCGAATTCCCTGGCCAGGGCCGCGAGCTCCGCGCGCGCGCCCTCGACGTTGTCGGCCTTCCCCAGCAACTCCAGGTTCAGGCAGGGCACGCGCATGCGCCCCGCCCCGACGCAATCGATGCTGGACAGCAGGTAGTGGGCGGTGGCTGCCAGCAGTGGTCCGTCCGCCGCATCGATCGCCTGCCCGGCCCGCGCCAGCAGAGGCGGCACGCCATCCAGGAAGGCCGCAATGACTTCCTCCAGCACACCATCGTTCCCGCCGGCCGCGCCACGCAGCTCCCGCAGGCGGGCCGGGTCGACCGCCTCCGGTGCGCGGCGGCGCACGGCCACGGCGCCGATGCCGGCCGCCAGCGCCCGGCGCAGTTCCTCCAGCACCACCGGCTTGGGCAGGTAGGCGTCCATGCCCGCTTCCAGGCAGCGTTCGCGGTCCCCGGGCAGCGCATTGGCGGTCATCGCGATGATCCAGGGCGCGCTGGCGCCGCGGAAGCGCCGGCGCAGGCGGCGCGTCGCTTCGATGCCATCCATCTCGGGCATCTGCATGTCCATCAGGATCACGCCATAGTCCTGGCGCTCCATGGCCTCGAGCGCTTCCACGCCGTTGGCCACGATGTCGGCGCGGTGGCCCAGGTGGCGCAGCAGCTGCTTGACGACCTTCTGGTTGACCGTGTTGTCCTCGGCCACCAGGATGTCGATGCCGGCCGCCGGCGCCGGCAGCTCCGGCACGGGGGCCGGACGTGCCCCGCCCATGGCGTGCAGCAGCGCCTCGAACAGCGCCGCCGGCTTGACCGGCTTGTTGAGGGCGGCGGCGAACAGGCCGTCCACGGCGCCGGCGCGGGCGCGCTGTCCTAGGCTGGTCAGGAGCAGGAGCGGCAAGGGCGGCAGGCCCGCACCCTGCCCTTCGGCACGGCGGATCTCGGCGGCCAGCTGCTCGCCGTTCATCTCCGGCATGTGCATGTCGAGGATGGCGGCGTCGAAGGCCTGGCCATGCCTGACCAGGTCGAGCGCCTCGGCCGCCGACGCCGCCGCCACCGCCTCCATGCCCCACAGCAGGGCCTGGCGCACCAGGATGCGGCGGTTGGTGGCATTGTCGTCGACGATCAGCAGGCGCCGCCCCGCCAGTTGCCCCGAGCGGTCCTGCAGCAGGTCCCGGGCCAGCCCGGCTCCGACCGCCTCCGCCTCGAAGGCCAGGGTGAAGCGCGAACCGGCGCCCAGGCGGCTCTCGACCGAGAGGGCGCCGCCCATGATCGCGGCCAGGCGCCGGCTGATCGCCAGTCCCAGGCCGGTGCCCCCGTACTCGCGCGTGGTCGATGGATCGACCTGGGTGAAGGATTCGAAGATGTCGTCCAGGCGGTGCGCGGGGATGCCGATGCCGCTGTCGCGCACCGTGATGCGCAGCGCGTGGCGCTGGCCCTCCAGCGGCGCGGCCGCGACCTCGACCACCACCTCGCCCTGGCGGGTGAATTTCACCGCATTCGACAGCAGGTTGACCAGCACCTGGCGCAGGCGCGCGGCGTCGGCCAGGATCGTGGCGGGCGCCTCCGGCTCAATGACGCAGGCCAGTTCGATGTCCTTGCCGCCCACGGCGGGCGCCAGCAGGTCGAGCGCATCCTCCACGCAGCGGCGCAGGTCGACCGGATGGCGTTCGATGTCGAGCCGGCCCGCTTCCATCTTGGAGTAGTCGAGCAGGTCGTTGATGATCGCCAGCAGGGCTTCGCCGCTGTGGCGGATGGTCTCGGTGTAGTCGCGCTGCTCCTCGTCCAGCCCGGTGTTGAGCAGCAGGCTGGTCATGCCGATCACCGCGTTCAGCGGCGTCCTGATCTCATGGCTCATATTGGCCAGGAACATGCTCTTGGCCTGCATCGCGGCTTCGGCCTTTTCCTTGGCGGCTTCCAGTGCGCGCTCGTAGGCCTGGCGCTCCGAGATGTCCTGCAGGATCGCGGTCATCAGCCAGCCCCTGGCGGTATGCGAGCGCGAGATCGAGGCCTCGGCCGGGAACTCGCTGCCGTCCTTGCGCACCGCGTAGATCGCGCCGCGCTCGCCCATGTTGCGGGCCTGCTGCTCGCCGCTCCGGAATCCCGCCATGTGACGGCCGTGGCCGGCGCGGAAGCGCGGCGGGATCAGGACCGCGAGCTCCTGCCCGATCACTTCCGCCGCGCGCCAGCCGAAGATGCGCTCGGCGCCCTGGTTGAAGAACACGATGCGCTGCGCCTCGTCGGTGCAGACGATGGCGTTGTCGGCGATTTCCAGGATCCCGGCGAGCTGCTCGGGACTGAGGGTGTTCTTCATAACAAGATTACTAGTGGAAACAAGCGTGATCCTACACCTCCTGCCTGGGCCGGTGAAGACCTTGCACGGCCGCCCATCGTCATTTCGGCATATTGCGCAACACTCGGGCGGCTGCCGAGAATGGCGGCAGCGGCGCGGCGAGCGCGCCTTCCCTTTTCTGCGAGCGACACCATGCTGAGCGTACACGAAGCACTCGACCTTCTTCTCTCCAGGGCCACGCCGGTGGCCGGGACCGATACCGTCGGCACCATCGCCGCCTGCGGCCGCGTGCTGGCCGCCACCCAGTACGCGGCGCTCGACCTGCCGCCGGCCGACAACGCGGCGATGGACGGCTACGCCGTGCGCAGCGCCGGCTGCGGGCCGGACGCGGCGCTCCCGGTCAGCCAGCGCATCACCGCCGGCGCCAGGCCGGAACCGCTCGCGCCGGGCAGCGCGGCGCGCATCTTCACCGGCGCCGCGATGCCGCCCGGGGCCGATGCGGTGGTCATGCAGGAACACTGCCGTCCCGGCCCGGACGGCGCGGTGACCCTGCTGCACCTTCCGGCGCCGGGCGAACACCTGCGCCGCGCCGGGGAGGACGTCCGCGCCGGCAGCGTGCTGCTCAAGGCGGGCACCGTCCTGCGCCCGCAGGAGCTGGCCTATGCGGCGTCCTGCGGCCTGGACCGGCTGCCGGTGGCGCGCCGCATCCGGGTGGCGATGCTGTTCACGGGGGACGAACTGGCCACGCCCGGCCAGCCGCTGGCGCCGGGACAGATCTATAACGCCAACCGCTACGCCCTCGGCGCCCTGCTCGCCCGGCTCGGCTGCGAGACCAGCGACTACGGCATCGTGCCGGACCGGCTGGACGCCACCCGCGCGGCGCTGCGCGACGCCGCGGCCGGCCACGACCTGATCCTGAGCTCGGGCGGCGCCTCGGTCGGCGAGGAAGACCACGTGCGCGCGGCGGTCGCCGCCGAAGGCAGCGTCGCCATGTGGAAGATCGCCATGAAGCCCGGCAAGCCGCTGGCTTTCGGGTCCGCCGGGGGCGCCCATTTCCTCGGCCTGCCGGGCAACCCGGTGGCCGCCTTCATCGGTTTCCTGATGTTCGCGCGTCCCTTCATCCTGCGCCTGCAGGGTGCGCGCGAGGTGCGGCCGGCGCCGCTGATGCTGCGCGCCGATTTCCAGGTCGACCGTCCCGACCAGCGCCTGGAATTCCTGCGCGCCCGCGTCAACGCCGCCGGCGCGCTCGAACTGCTGCCGCACCAGGGCTCGGCCATCCTCGGCTCCGCTGTCGGCGCCGACGGCCTGGTGCTGCGCGCGCCCGGCCAGTCCATCGCGCGCGGCGACGCCGTCCCCTACCTGCCCTTCTCCTCCCTGCTCGCCTGAAGCTCCTAGCCCTTTCTGACTAGGCGTGCGCGCCGGCCTAGCCCATCCGGCGGGCCGTGCCTAGGCCGATTCCCTTGCTGCGCTTCACCCTCCGGCGAATGGCCGGGCTGAGGCGCGCCCCGTAGGCTTGAGGTATCGCGACCTACGACAAGGAGAATCACATGGGAACCGACAGGAGGCCGTTTTCGGTCCTCGCCAGCAGCACCTTCGCCTTCACGATCTGCTTCGCCATCTGGATGATGTTCGCGGTGCTGGGCATCCCGATCAAGACCCAGCTGGGCCTGAACGAGACCCAGTTCGGCCTGCTGGTCGCCACGCCGGTCCTGACTGGCGCCCTGACCCGGGTGCCGCTCGGGATCTGGACCGACCGCTTCGGCGGACGCATCGTCTTCTTCAGCCTGATGCTGGCCTGCGTACTGCCGATCTGGCTGATCGGCTACGCCACCCAGTACTGGCACTTCCTGGTGCTCGGCCTGTTCGTGGGCCTGGCCGGCGGCTCCTTCTCGGTCGGCACACCCTATGTGGCGCGCTGGTACAAGCAGGAGCGCCGCGGCTTCGCCATGGGCGTGTTCGGCGCCGGCAATTCGGGATCGGCCCTGACCAAGTTCGTGGCGCCCGCGATCATCGCGGCCTGGGGCTGGCAAGCCCTGCCCCAGGCCTACGCCGCCCTGATGCTCGGCACCGCCGTGCTGTTCTGGCTGTTTTCCTACTCCAATCCCTCGCACCGCAGCGCCGGCGGCGCCACCTTCAGCCAGCAGCTGGCCGTGCTCAAGGATCCGCGCGTGTGGCGCTACTGCCAGTACTACTCGGTGGTCTTCGGCGGCTACGTCGCGCTGGCCCTGTGGATGACCAAGTACTACGTCGGCGAATACGGCTTCGACCTCAAGCACGCCGCCCTGCTGGCCGCCTGCTTCTCGCTGCCCGGCGGCGTGCTGCGCGCGCTCGGTGGCTGGATCTCGGACAAGTACGGCGCCTACAAGGTCACCTGGTGGGTGATGTGGGTGTGCTGGGTGTGCTTCTTCATCCTCTCGTATCCGCAGACCACGATGAGGGTGCAGACCGTCGACGGCGGCATGGACCTGGCGCTCGGCCTGGGCCCGGTCGCCTTCACCGTCCTGCTGTTCGTGGTCGGCGTGGCCATGGCGGTCGGCAAGGCTTCGGTCTTCAAGTTCATCGCCGACGACTTCAGCGACAACATCGGTGCCGTGTCCGGCGTGGTCGGCCTGGCCGGCGGCCTGGGCGGCTTCATCCTGCCGATCATGTTCGGCGCCGTCGTCGACTTCACCGGCATCCGTTCCAGCTCCTTCATGCTGCTGTACGGCACCGTCTGCGTCTCGCTGATCTGGATGCATTACTCGTTCAAGCCACAAGGCCTCGCCACTCCCGCCGGCGCGGCGCCGCTCAAGCGCGCGGCCTGAGGCGCTTCCCCCTAACCTGACTGGAGAAACAACGTGAGCCGCTATCTCATCTCGACCTGGGAACCCGAGGTTCCCGCCTTCTGGCAAAGCCGGGGCAAGTCCACGGCCAACCGCAACCTGTGGATCTCGATCCCCGCCCTGATGCTGGCCTTCGCGGTCTGGATGGTGTGGAGCGTGGTGGTCGTCAATCTGCCCAACATCGGCTTTACCTACAGTACCAACCAGCTGTTCTGGCTGGCCGCCGTGCCCGGGCTGTCGGGCGCCACCCTGCGCATCTTCTATTCCTTCATGGTGCCGGTGTTCGGCGGCCGCAAATGGACCGCCATCTCCACCGCCTCGCTCCTGATTCCGGCGATCGGGATCGGCTTCGCGGTGCAGGACCCCTCCACCGGCTACCCGACCATGCTCCTGCTTGCCCTGCTGTGCGGCTTCGGCGGCGGTAACTTCGCGTCCTCGATGGCCAATATCAGCTTCTTCTTCCCCAAGTCGCAGAAAGGCTATGCCCTGGGCATGAACGCCGGCCTGGGCAACCTGGGCGTGTCGGCGGTGCAGTTCGTAGTGCCGCTGGTGATCACCGCCGCGGTGTTCGGCGGCGAGCCCCAGGCCTGGATCAAAGGCGAAGAGACGAAGCAGATGTGGCTGCAGAACGCGGGCTTCATCTGGGCGCCCTTCATCGCCCTGACCGCGGTCGCCGCCTGGTTCGGCATGAACGACCTGGCCTCGGCCAAGGCCTCCTTCGCCGAGCAGGCCGTGATCTTCAAGCGCAAGCACAACTGGCTGATGTGCTGGCTGTACGTGGGCACCTTCGGCTCCTTCATCGGCTACTCGGCCGCCTTCCCGCTGCTGACCAAGACCCTGTTCCCGGACGTGAACCCGCTGCAGTACGCCTTCCTCGGCCCGCTGGTCGGCGCCCTGGCGCGCGTGGCCGGCGGCTGGATCTCGGACCGCCTGGGCGGCGCCGTCGTCACCCTGTGGACCTTCGTCGCCATGATCGCCGCGGTGCTGGGCGTGCTGCACTTCCTGCCGGCCGCCGGCACCGCTGGCAGCTTCTGGGGCTTCTTCTGGATGTTCATGGCGCTGTTTGCCTGCACCGGCGTGGGCAATGCCTCGACCTTCCGCATGATCCCGGTGATCTTCCTGACCCTGCACCAGCGCGCCTGCGCCGGCAAGCCGGCCGCGATCCAGGCCCAGGCCGTCGCCAACGCCAACAAGGAAGCGGCCGCGGTGCTGGGCTTCACCTCCGCGGTGGCGGCCTACGGCGCCTTCTTCATCCCGAAGAGCTACGGCACCTCGATCGCCCTCACCGGCGGCCCGGGCGCGGCCCTGTGGTGCTTCATCGGCTTCTACGCCACCTGCATCGCCATCACCTGGTGGTGCTATGCGCGCAAGGGCGCCGAGATGCCCTGCTAGTTCCAAATGACTAGTCGGCCTAGTCCCAATGCGGGACCGGGACCGACTTCCTGCGAATACTCAACCGGAAGCCCGGATCCTACACTGGCTCCAGCTGCACGCACCGTAATTCTGAATGCGCCCCGCCCCCTGGCGGGCGCACCGATGGAGAAATCATGAGCCACTTTTTGGACCGCCTGAAGTTCTTCGGCACCCCCAAGCAAACCTTTTCGAACGGCCACGGCGCCGTCGTCCAGGAGGACCGTACCTGGGAAAACGCTTACCGCCAGCGCTGGCAGCACGACAAGATCGTGCGTTCGACTCACGGCGTCAACTGCACCGGCTCGTGCAGCTGGAAGGTCTACGTCAAGAACGGCCTGATCACCTGGGAAACCCAGCAGACCGACTACCCGCGCACCCGCCCCGACCTGCCCAACCATGAGCCGCGCGGCTGCCCGCGCGGCGCCAGCTATTCCTGGTACGTGTATTCGGCCCAGCGCGTCAAGCACCCGATGGTGCGCGGCCGCCTGATGCAGATGTGGCGCGAGGCGCGCATCACCCGCGATCCGGTCGGGGCCTGGGAATACATCAGCCAGGACCCGGAACGCGCCCGCAGCTATAAATCGGTGCGTGGCCAGGGCGGCTTCGTGCGCGCCAGCTGGGACGAGGTCAACGAGATCATCGCCGCCGCCAACGCCTTCACCATCAAGAAGTACGGCCCGGACCGCATCATCGGCTTCTCGCCGATCCCGGCCATGTCGATGGTCAGCTACGCCGCCGGCACCCGCTACCTGAGCCTGATCGGCGGCGTCGCCATGAGCTTCTACGACTGGTACTGCGACCTGCCGCCGTCCAGCCCGCAGGTCTGGGGCGAACAGACCGACGTGCCGGAGTCGGCCGACTGGTACAACTCGACCTACCTGATGGTGTGGGGCTCGAACGTGCCGATGACCCGCACTCCCGACGCCCACTTCTACACCGAGGTGCGCTACAAGGGCACCAAGACCGTTGCCGTGTCCTCGGACTTCGGCGAGATGGCCAAGTTCGGCGACATCTGGCTGGCGCCCAAGCAGGGCACCGACGCCGCGCTGGCGATGGCCATGGGCCATGTGATCATGAAGGAGTACCACGCCAGCGGCAAGTCGGCCTATTTCAACGCCTACGCCAAGCAGTACACCGACTTCCCGATGCTGGTCCTGCTCAAGGAGCGCGACGGCACCCTGGTGCCCGACTACTTCCTGCGCGCCTCCCACCTGGCGAACAGCCTGGACGAGTCCAACAATCCGGAATGGAAGACCCTGGTGCTCGACCAGGCAAGCGGCCGCATCGTCGCGCCGAGCGGCTCGATCGGCTTCCGCTGGGGCGAATCCGGCAAGTGGAACCTGGAGCAGAAGGAAGGCACGAGCGGCGCCGCCATCGACCCGCAGTTGTCCCTGATCGAAGCCAACGACGGCGTGGTCCCGGTCGGCTTCCCCTACTTCGGCGGCAAGGACGCCGACGACCTCCTGCTGCGCAACGTGCCGGTAAAGAGAATCACCCTGGCCGACGGCAGCGAAGCCCTGGTCACCACCGTGTTCGACCTCTCGATGGCCAACTACGGCGTCGACCGCGGCATCTGCCCGAACGCGGCGAAGAGCTACGAGGACGACGTTCCCTATACCCCGGCCTGGCAGGTCAAGCACACCGGCGTCAAGGCCGCCGACGTGATCACCGTGGCGCGCGAGTTCGCCGACAACGCCGACCGCACCAAGGGCAAGTCGATGGTCATCGTCGGCGCCGCGCTGAACCACTGGTACCACATGGACATGACCTACCGCGGCATCATCAACATGCTGATGATGTGCGGCTGCATCGGCCAGAGCGGCGGCGGCTGGGCCCACTACGTGGGCCAGGAAAAGCTGCGTCCCCAGACTGGCTGGACCCCGCTCGCCTTCGCGCTCGACTGGAACCGCCCGTCGCGCCAGATGAACTCGACCTCCTTCTTCTACGCGCATACCAGCCAGTGGCGCCACGAGAAGCTGCACACCGACGAGATCCTCTGCCCCACCGCCGACGGCGAACTGGGCGAAATGTCCCTGATCGACTTCAACGCCAAGGCCGAGCGCATGGGCTGGCTGCCTTCGGCGCCCCAGCTCGAGACCAATCCGCTCGAGGTGGTGCGCGCGGCCGAAGCCGCGGGCCAGGACCCGGTCAAGTACGCCGTCGAGCAGATCAAGGCCGGCAAGCTGAACTTCTCCTGCGACGACCCGGACAACCCCGTCAACTTCCCGCGCAATATGTTCGTGTGGCGTTCCAACATCCTGGGGAGCTCGGGCAAGGGCCACGAATACTTCCTGAAGTACCTGCTGGGCACCCAGAACGCCCTGATGAGCGACGAGGACGAGTGCATCAAGCCGCGCGACATCAAGGTGCGCCCGGCCGCCGAGGGCAAGCTCGACCTGCTGGTGGTGCTGGATTTCCGCATGTCCACCACCTGCCTGTACGGCGACATCGTGCTGCCGACCGCCACCTGGTACGAGAAGGACGACCTCAACACCTCCGACATGCACCCCTTCATCCACCCGCTGTCGGAAGCCGTGCAGCCGCTGTGGCAGTCGAAATCGGACTGGGAGATCTACAAGGGCATCGCCGCCAAGTTCTCGGAAATCGGCGGCGCCTACCTGGGCACGGGCAAGGACCTGGTGCTGACCCCGCTGATGCACGACACCCCGGGCGAACTGGGCCAGCCTTTCGATCCCAAGGACTGGCGCGCCGGCGAGTGCGAGCCGATCCCGGGCAAGACCATGCCGGCCATGACCGTCGTCGAGCGCAACTTCGCCGACGTCTACAAGAAATACACCTCGGTCGGCCCGCTGCTCGAGAAAGTGGGCAACGGCGGCAAGGGCATCGGCTGGAAGACCGGGCACGAAGTCGAGATCCTGCGCGGCATCAACCGCACCGTGCTCGAGGAAGGCGTGTCCAAGGGCCAGCCGCGCCTGGACACGGCGATCGACGCCGCCGAGATGATCCTGTCGCTGGCGCCCGAGACCAACGGCCACGTGGCCGTCAAGGCCTGGGATGCCCTGTCGAAGATCACGGGCCGCGACCACACCCACCTGGCGATCCCGCGCGAGCACGACAGCGTGCGTTTCCGCGACGTCCAGGCCCAGCCGCGCAAGATCATCTCCTCGCCCACCTGGTCGGGCCTGGAGAGCGAGGAAGTCAGCTACAACGCCTGCTACACCAATGTGCATGAACTGATCCCATGGCGCACCCTCACCGGCCGCCAGCAGTTCTACCAGGACCACGCCTGGATGCGCGACTTCGGCGAGGGCCTGTGCGTGTACAAGGCCGCGATCAACACCAAGACCACCGAGGCGATGCTGAACGCCCGCCCGAACGGCAACAAGGAGATCGCGCTGAACTGGATCACCCCGCACCAGAAATGGGGCATCCACTCGACCTATTCGGACAACCTGCGCATGCTGACCCTGTCGCGCGGCGGCCCCCACGTGTGGCTGTCCGAGATCGACGCCAAAGCGGCCGGGATCGAGGACAACGACTGGATCGAGGTGTTCAACGTGAACGGCACCCTGACCGCCCGCGCCGTGGTCAGCCAGCGCGTACCGGAAGGCATGACCCTGATGTACCACGCCCAGGAAAAGATCGTGAACGTGCCGGGCGCCGAGACCTCGAAGAAACGCGGCGGCATCCACAACTCGGTGACCCGCGCCGTGACCAAGCCGACCCACATGATCGGCGGCTACGCCCAGCTGTCCTACGGCTTCAACTACTACGGGACGGTGGGTTCGAACCGCGACGAGTTCGTCCTGGTGCGCAAGATGCGCGACATCGACTGGATGGAAGGCGCACGCGACGAGTCGCGCCCGAACGGCGATGTGAAGACCGGCCAGGGTCCGCTGCGCGCGGTGAACGCGGCGAGGAAGCCGGCCAAGGCGGCCGAGACCGAGCCCGCCATCGCCCTCGCGCCGTCGCCCAAGGGCGCATGAGAATCAATCAGGAGTCAATATGAAGATCAGAGCACAAATCGGCATGGTGTTAAATCTGGACAAGTGCATCGGTTGCCACACCTGTTCGGTGACCTGCAAGAACGTCTGGACCAGCCGCGACGGCGTCGAGTACGCGTGGTTCAACAACGTCGAGACCAAGCCGGGCATCGGCTATCCGAAGGAATGGGAAAACCAGGACAAGTGGAACGGCGGCTGGAAGCGCCTCCCGTCGGGCAAGATCGAGCCGCGCCAGGGCTCGCGCCTGAAGATCCTGGCGAACATCTTCGCCAACCCCAACCTGCCGGCGATCGACGAGTACTACGAGCCCTTCACCTACGACTACGAGCGCCTGCAGAACGCGCCGCTGTCGGAAACCCCGCCGACCGCGCGCCCGATCTCGGTCCTGACCGGCAAGAAGATGGACAAGATCGAGTGGGGCCCGAACTGGGAGGACGACCTGGGCGGCGAATTCGCCAAGCGCAGCAAGGACAAGCTGTTCGACAACGTGCAGAAGGAGATGTACTCGACCTTCGAGAACACCTTCATGATGTACCTGCCGCGCCTGTGCGAGCATTGCCTGAACCCGGCCTGTGTGGCGTCCTGCCCTTCCGGCTCGGTGTACAAGCGCGAGGACGACGGCATCGTGCTGATCGACCAGGACAAGTGCCGTGGCTGGCGCATGTGCATCTCCGGCTGCCCCTACAAGAAGATCTACTACAACTGGTCCTCGGGCAAGGCCGAGAAGTGCACCTTCTGCTACCCGCGCATCGAGGCCGGCCAGCCGACCGTGTGCTCGGAGACCTGCGTGGGCCGCATCCGCTACCTGGGCGTGCTGCTCTACGATGCCGACAAGATCGAGGCCGCGGCCTCGGTGGCGGACGAGCAGGACCTGTACGAGGCCCAGCTCGGCCTGTTCCTCGATCCGCACGATCCGAAGGTGATCGAGGAGGCGCGGCGCCAGGGCATCCCCGACGCCTGGCTGGAATCGGCAAAGCGCTCGCCGGTGTACAAGATGGCGGTCGAATGGAAGATCGCCTTCCCGCTGCATCCGGAATACCGCACCCTGCCGATGGTCTGGTACATCCCGCCGCTGTCGCCGATCCAGGCCGCCGCGGAAAGCGGCAAGATGGGCATGAACGGCATCCTGCCGGACACGCGCAGCCTGCGCATTCCGGTGCGCTACCTGGCCAACCTGCTCACGGCGGGCAAGGAAGCGCCGGTGGTCCATGCGCTCGACCGCATGCTGGCGATGCGCGCCTACATGCGCGCCAAGTCGGTCGATGGCGCCGGCGACCTGAAGGTGCTGGAACAAGTGGGCTTGAGCCAGGCGGTGGTCGAGGACATGTACCACATCATGGCCATCGCCAACTACGAGGACCGCTTCGTGATCCCGAGCAGCCACAAGGAGATGGCCGAGGACAGCTTCAACGAGAAGGGCTCCTGCGGTTTCTCGTTCGGCAACGGCTGCTCGGACGGCGTCAGCGACGCCTCCCTGTTCGGCAAGAAGAAGCAGGGCTCGGTGATCTTCGTCTCGATGCCCAAGTCGCGCAAGAAAAAAGAAGCCGAGCAGGCGTAAGCCCGGCCACCGTCTAAGGAACCACTATGCAACACTTTCAAATCCTGTCGGCCCTGCTGCTCTACCCCGAACCCGAGCTGGTGGCCGCGCTGCCCGAGCTGGAGGCCGGCCTCGAACACAGCCCGCGCATGCTGGCCGTGCTGCGCCCGGTGTTCGAGCACCTGGCGCGCGAAGACCTGATCACCCTGCAGCAGGTCTATGTCCAGACGTTCGACCGCACGCCCTCGCACTCGCTGCACCTGTTCGAGCACATCCATGGCGAATCGCGCGACCGCGGCCAGGCCATGGTCGACCTGATGGAGGAATACAAGAAGCACGGCCTGGCCATGACGGACGACGAGCTGCCCGACTACGTGCCGCTGTTCCTGGAATTCCTGTCGCAGCTGCCGACCGAGGACGCTGCCGGCCGCCTGCTGGGCGACGCGGTGCACGTGCTGGCCCACATCGGCCGCAAGCTGTCCGCCAACGATAGCGTCTACGCCTGCGTGTTCGAGGTGCTGGAGGGACTCAGCCCGGTCGCGGCCGAGGCGCTCAGCGAGCCGCCGGTCAAGGACATGGACGAGGCTCTGGAAACCTTCGGCCCGGGCGTGGACGGCGTTGAGCCGCTGCTCAAGCCCCAGGCCGGCGGCCTGCAGCCGATCAACTTCTACCCGAAAGGCACGCACCGCGCGGCCGCCGCCCAGCACTAGGAGACCACCATGAACTACCTGCACCACTTCACCTTCGGGATCTATCCCTACATCGCGCTGGCGATCTTCCTGCTGGGGAGCCTGATCCGCTTCGACCGCGAGCAGTACACCTGGAAGTCGGAATCGAGCCAGGTGCTGCACCGCGGCAGCCTGCGCCTGGGCAGCACCCTGTTCCACATCGGCATCATCGGCCTGTTCTTCGGCCACGCCGTGGGGCTGCTGACCCCGGTCTGGGTCTGGGATACCCTGGGCGTGCCGCACGGCGCCAAGCAGCTGTTCGCGATGATCGCGGGCGGCATCATGGGTGGCCTGTGCCTGATCGGCATCCTGCTGCTGCTGGCGCGCCGCTTCGCCAGCGACCGCCTGCGCAAGGTCACCAGCGTCAAGGACAAGGTCGTATTGCTGTGGATCCTGGCCACCCTGCTGCTGGGGTTGTACTCCATCGTGGTCTCGGCCGACCACCTCGACGGCCACACCATGGTCCAGCTGATGCAGTGGGCCCAGCACGTCGTGACCTTCCGCGGCGACGCCCCGGATTTCATCCTCGATGCGCCGCTGGTGTTCAAACTGCACCTGTTCATGGGCATGTCGCTGTTCGTGATCTTCCCGTTCACCCGCCTGGTGCACGTGTGGAGCGGCTTCGGCGCCGTCGCCTACCTGGGCCGCGCCTTCCAGCTGGTCCGTCCGCGTTAATCGAGCAAGGAGACTATCATGGGACTGTCCGTCAACGGCGTCGACATCGACGACAGCGCGATCGCGCAGGAACTGCCGCATCACCAGGGCAGCGCCAACCCGCTCAAGGAAACGGTGCACGAAGTCGTGCTGCGCACCGTGCTGCTGCAGGAAGCCCGCCGGCTGGGGCTAACCGGTAGCGACGAGGATACCCTCATCGAGGCGCTGTTCGAGCGCGAGGTGCGGGTGCCGCCGGCCGACGAAGCCGCCTGCGCGCGCTTCTACAGCCAGCATCCTCAGCGCTTCACCAGCGGCGAGATGCTGGAAGCGCGCCACATCCTGTTCCAGGTCACGCCGAGCGTGCCGCTGGAGCTGGTGCGCGACACCGCGGAAGGCGTGCTGGAGGCCCTCAAGGCCGAACCGGGACGCTTCGAGGAACTGGCGCGCCAGTACTCGAACTGCAGCTCGGGCGCGGTCGGCGGCCAGCTGGGCCAGCTCTCGCGCGGCCAGTGCGTTCCGGAGTTCGACAAGGTACTGTTCCGCCTCGGCGAAGGCGAACTGGCCCAGCGCCTGGTCGAGACCCGCTTTGGCCTGCACATCGTGCAGGTGCTGCGCCGCGTCGAAGGCAGGCTGCTGCCGTTCGCCGCCGTGCACGCGCAGATCGCCGACTACCTGAGCACGGCGGCCTGGCAGCGCGGCATCCACCAGTACATGCAGCTGCTGGTGGGCCGCGCCGAGATCGGCGGCGTCACGCTGGACGGCGCTTCCACCCCGCTGGTGCAGTAGGCGTCCCATGGCGCATTCCCACATGATGCTTCCGGTTCCGCCCGTGGCGCCGCATTCCGTGCTCGACGACCTGCAGGCGCTCGTGGCCGGCACCATGCTGGTGTCGCTGGGCGTCGGGCTGATGGGCAAGGCCGGCCTGGTGACCGGCGGCGTGGCTGGCCTGTGCCTTCTGCTGCACTACGCGACCGGAATCGGCTTCGGCAAGATCTTCTTCGCCCTCAGCCTGCCCTTCTATGCCTTTGCGCTGCGCAAGCTGGGCTGGCGCTTCACGCTCAAGACGCTGGGGGCCGTCCTGCTGTTCTCCTTCGCCAGCGAGCTGCTGCCGCGCGCCCTGGAGCTGGAGCGCGTGCATCCGCTGTACGCGGCCCTGATGGGCGGGGTCCTGGCCGGGGTCGGCCTGTTGATGCTGTTCCGCCACCAGGCCAGCCTGGGCGGCTTCAACATCCTGTGCCTCTACCTGCAGGAGCGCTTCGGCTGGCGCGCCGGCCTGGTGCAGCTGGCGCTGGACGCCATGATCCTGCTGGCGTCGCTGGCCGTGATTCCGCTGCGCGCCTGGCTGCTGTCGCTGGCCGGCACCGCGGTCCTCAACCTGTCCCTGGCGATCAACCACCGCCCCGGGCGCTATCTCGCGCGCTGACGCGCCGCTTCTCCATCATGCAGATCACAGATTTTTCCGATTTCCTCGCCGCCGCCCGCTCGCAGGACGAGCCGCAGCGGCTGCTGTTCGTGTTCGCCGTGGCCGAGCTGCCGCAGACCCATTCCCCCGGCCAGAAGAAGCGCTTCGAGACCGGGCGCGGCGGCGCCCTGGCGCCGGTCATGTGCGTCGACAAGGCGCCTGCGGAGCTGGACAGCTTCGCCGCGCTGGCGGCCGAATCCCGCCGCACCGGCCAACCCTGGGACATGGTGTTCGTGGCCGCGCTGCCCGGACGCGACAACAGGACCCCGGAACAAAACGACGTCGAGCGCGCGCTGCGGATGATGGTCGACGCGGTCCACCGCGGCGCCATCGAGCGCTTCCTTGCCTTCGACCCCGAGGGCCGGACCGTGCATTTCCACTAGCCGCGCCCTTCTTGAACCAGTTCATGGCGCTTCCCCGGGCGCCGGGGCTATGCTCCGGCCAGGGTGAATGCCGTTCCCCCTTTTAGACGGAGATCCATGCCTTCCATCTTTACCGATTCCGCCACCGCCCCGGCGGCCAGGCCGGCCTTCGACCTGGTCTGCCCCGCCGGCAGCCTGCCGGCCCTCAAAGCCGCGGTCGACAACGGCGCCGACTGCGTCTACCTCGGCTTTCGCGACGCTACCAATGCGCGCAACTTCGCCGGCCTGAATTTCAGCGAACGCGCGATCGCCGACGGCATCGACTACGCGCACCGGCGCGGCCGCCAGGTCTTCCTGGCCCTGAACACCTATGCCCAGCCGGGCGCCCTGGAGATATGGCGCGGCGCGGTCGACCACGCCGCGGACCTAGGCATCGACGCCGTGATCCTGGCCGACCCGGGCCTGATGGAGTATGCCGCGCGCACCTATCCCAAGCTGCGCCTGCACCTGTCGGTCCAGGGCTCGGCCACCAATGCCGAGGCCATCAATTTCTATCACCGCCACTTCGGCATCGCCCGCGCCGTGCTGCCGCGCGTCCTGTCGCTGGCCCAGGTCGAGCAGGTGATCGGCAACACCCCGGTCGAGATCGAGGTGTTCGGCTTCGGCAGCCTGTGCGTGATGGTCGAGGGACGCTGCCAGCTGTCTTCCTACGCCACCGGCGAGTCGCCCAACACCCACGGGGTGTGCTCGCCCGCCAAGGCGGTGCGCTGGCAGCCCACGCCCAGGGGACTCGAAGCGCGCCTGAACGAGGTGCTGATCGACCGCTATGCGGAAGGCGAGCATGCCGGTTATCCGACCCTGTGCAAGGGCCGCTTCGACGTCGGCGACGAAACCTATTACGCGGTCGAGGAGCCGACCAGCCTGAACACCCTCGAGATCCTGCCCAAGCTGGTCGCCCTGGGCGCGCGCGCCGTCAAGATCGAAGGCCGCCAGCGCAGCCCCGCCTATGTTGCCCAGGTCACGCGCGTGTGGCGCGAAGCGATCGACTGCTGCCTGTCGGAACACCAGCGCTACTCGGTCAAGCCGGCCTGGATGAACGAGCTGGACAAGGTCGCAGAGGGTCAGCAGCACACGCTCGGCGCCTATCACCGCCCTTGGAAATGAACATGAACTGCCTGGAGCAACCGACTTGAAACTCGCCCTCGCCCCCATCCAGTACTACTGGCCGCGCGACAAAGTCTTCGCCTTCTACGAGGAGATGGCCGCGGCTCCCGTCGACATCGTCTACCTCGGCGAAGCCGTGTGCTCGCGCCGCCACGAACTGCGCCTGCCCGACTGGCTGGCGCTGGCCGACCGCCTCGAGCAGGCCGGCAAGCAGGTGGTGCTCTCGACCCAGGTGCTGATCGAATCGGGCTCCGACCTGGGCACCCTGCGCCGCATCGCGTCCAACGGCCGCCACCTGGTCGAGGCCAACGACATGGGCGCGGTCCAGTGCATGAGCGGGCGGCCCTTCGTCGCCGGTCCCCACCTCAACCTGTACAACGCCCCGTCCCTGGCGATCGTCGCACGCGAAGGGGCGGTGCGCTGGGTAATGCCGCTGGAAATGTCGCGCACCTGCCTGGAGCAGGTGCTGGCCCGGCGCCCGGCAGGGCTGGAGACCGAGGTCTTCGCCTACGGCCGCCTGCCGCTCGCCTTCTCGGCGCGCTGCTTCACGGCGCGCCACCGCAACCTGCCCAAGGACGACTGCCGCTTCAGCTGCATCGACCACCCCGACGGACTGCTGATGGAGACCCGCGAGAAGCAGCCCTTCCTGGTGCTGAACGGCATCCAGACCCAGTCGGCCCTGGTCTACAACCTGGCGGCGGAGATCCCGGCCATGCGCGCCGCCGGCGTCGACGCGCTGCGCCTCAGTCCCCAGTCCGCCCACATGGCCGAGATCGTGGCCCTGATGCGCGCCGCCGTGGACGGCGCCCTGGCGCCTGCCGATGCCGCCGTCCGCATGACGCCGCTGATGCCGGCCGCCGCCTGTGACGGCTTCTGGCACGGCCGGCCCGGACTTGTCAAACAGGCCGCCTGAAGGCGACCGCCTACGAAAGGACAGCTCATGCACACCCAAGCGCAACACCTGCCGGCCCCGCTCGGCCGCCTGCTCTCCCTGCTTCCCGCCTACCCGGGCTCGCGCCTGTTCGCCTGCGCCCTGAACCTGGCGGTGGTGCGCCACCTGCCCGACGACGTGCGCGCCACCCTCGCCGGCAAGCGCCTGCGCCTGCGCACCAGCGACGCCGGCATCGCCGTCGACTTCAGCTGGGACGGGCGCGCCTTCCGTCCCGTCAAGCCGGGCGCGGACGCCGACCTCACCATCAGCGCCAGCGCCCACGACTTTTCCCTGCTGGCGCGGCGCAAGGAAGACCCGGATACCCTGTTCTTCAGCCGGCGCCTGGTAATGGAAGGCGACACCGAGCTGGGGCTGCTGGTCAAGAACACCCTGGACGCGGTGGACGCGCCCCTGTTCGACCCGGCCGCGCTGGCGCCGCGCAGGGTGCTCGGGCAGCTGTTCCCGCCGCGCCGCGCCGGCCGCCCATCCACCCGACATTGAAGGAGGACCTTATGGCCAAGGCCCGCAGCAGTTTCCCCCTGGTGTATTCATGTTCCGGCTGCTCCAGCGCGGCCCAGATGGCGAACCACCTCGCCCTCGAGCTGGACCGCCTCGGCGTGGCGGAGATGTCCTGCGTCGCCGGCGTCGGCGGCGACGTGCCCTCGCTGGTCAAGCTGGCAAAATCCGGACGCCCCGTCGTCGTGGTCGACGGCTGCCCGCTGGTGTGCGCCAAGAATTGCCTGGCGCGCCACGACGTGGCGCCCACCCTGCACTGGCAACTGGGCGAACACGGCGTGCGCAAGCGCTATCACGCCGGCTTCGAGCCGGAGCAGGCGCAAACGCTGGTGGCCGTCGTGGCCAAGGACGTCGCCGCCCTGGCGCCTGCCGCGGCCACGCCACCCGCGGCGGATGGCGTCGTCCTTGCTTGAACTGATTCAAGGCGCCCGCCGCGCGAGGAGCGGATACTGGACGGCGCCCTCCCCCAACCGGATCCACCCGATCCACCGACTAGAGAACCATGAACGCAAACGACCAGATGTTCGCCGCAACGATGCCGGCACAAGAGGTATCCGTCGACGTGCTGCGCGAAAAGTACGCGAAAGGAAACGAGACCACCATCGCCGAGGTGCGCGCCCGCGTCGCGCGCGCCCTCGCCGCCTACGAGGCCGAAGGACTGCGCGCCGAGATGGAGCAGCGCTTCCTGTGGGCGCAGGAGCACGGCTTCGTGCCCGCCGGGCGCATCAACTCCGCCGCCGGGCTGGGCATCAAGGCCACCCTGATGAACTGTTTCGTGCAGCCGGTGGGCGATTCGATCACCGGCGCGCACGACGGCTTGCCGGGCATTTATACCGCGGTCGCCGAGGCGGCCGAAACCATGCGCCGAGGCGGCGGGGTCGGCTACGACTTCAGCCCGATCCGCCCGGCCGGCAGCGCGGTGCGGGGCACCCGCTCGCGCGCCTCGGGACCGGTGTCCTACATGGAAGTGTTCGACGCCTCCTGCCGCACGGTGGAATCGGCGGGCGCGCGGCGCGGCGCCCAGATGGGCGTGCTGCGCATCGACCACCCGGACATCGAACGCTTCATCGCCGCCAAGGACGGCGGGGCCTTCAGCAATTTCAACCTGTCGGTCGGCGTCACCGACCACTTCATGCACGCCGTGCTGGGCGACGGCGAGGTCGAGCTGTGGCACCAGGCCGAGCCGGGCGAAGAACTGCTGGCCGCCGGCGCGGCGCAGCGCGAGGACGGCATGTGGGTCTACCGCCGCATCGGTGCGCGCGCCCTGTGGGACAAGGTGATGCGCTCGACCTACGACCATGCCGAGCCCGGCGTGCTGTTCATCGACCGCATGAATGCGGAGAACAACCTCTACTACGCCGAGCGCCTGTGCGCCACCAATCCCTGCGGCGAACAGCCCTTGCCCCCCTATGGCTGCTGCGACCTCGGCTCCGTGAACCTCACCCGCTGCGTGCGCGAACCCTTTACGCCCGGCGCGTACTTCGATTTCGCCACCATGCGCGAAGTCGCGGGCATCGGGGTGCGCATGCTCGACCTGGCGCTGGACGCCACCCAGTGGCCGCTGCCGCAGCAGGAACAGGAAGGACGCAGCAAGCGCCGCGTCGGCCTCGGTTTCATGGGACTCGGCAGCGCCCTGGTGATGCTCGGGGTGCGCTACGACAGCGAAGAAGGCCGCCAGTTGGCCGCCCGCATCGCCGAGGAACTGCGCGACGCGGCCTACGCCGCCTCGGTCGCGCTGGCGCACGAAAAAGGGGCTTTCCCGCTGTTCGACGCCGACGCCTACCTGGCGGGCCAGTTCGTGCGCCGCCTGCCGGAGGATCTGCGCGCGGCGATCGCGCGACACGGCATCCGCAATTCGCATCTGCTGTCGGTGGCGCCGACCGGCACCATTTCGCTGGCCTTCGCCGACAATGCCTCGAACGGCATCGAGCCGGCGTTCTCCTGGGTCTACCAGCGCAAGAAGCGCATGCCGGACGACAGCCTGCGCAGCTACGAGGTGGCCGACCACGCCTGGCGCCTGTACCGCCAGCTCGGCCACGACGTAAGCGACGACGCCGCGCTGCCGCCCCAGTTCGTCACCGCGCTCGCGATGTCGGCCCACGACCACCTGCGCATGATGGAAGCGGTCCAGCCCTACGTCGATACGGCGATCTCGAAGACCGTCAACGTCCCCGCCGACTATCCCTACGATCAGTTCAAGGACCTGTACACCGACGCCTGGCGCGCTGGCCTCAAGGGCCTGGCGACCTACCGTCCCAACAGCGTCACCGGCAGCGTGCTGAGCGTGGCGCCCGAGCCAGCGGCCCTTCCCGCCGCCGGCGACATCGATCCGCTGCGCAAGCGCTTCGACAGCCGCCCGCTCGGCGAGCTCGAGTCGGTGACTTCCAAGGTCGAGTACACGACCCAGGAAGGCAAGAAGGCGGTCTACCTGACCATCAGCTTCATCCGCGCCGATGGGTTGCTGGACGGACGCGAGGTCGCGATCGAACGCCCCTTCGAATTCTTCATGCCGGCCAACCAGCGCAGCGACGGCCAGCAGTGGATCACCTCGACCATGCGCCTGCTGTCGCTGGCCGCGCGCGCCGGCAGCTCGATCGCCAAGGCGCTGGCCGACATGCGCGAGGTGGTCTGGGAAAAGGGACCGGTGCGCTGCGGCTTCCTGACCCGCGAGGACGGCGTCCAGGTGCCGGTCTACCACGACTCGGAAGTCGCGGCGATCGCCTTCATGTTGCAGCGTGTCCTGATCCGGCGCGGCTTCCTCGACGCCTGGGGCAACCAGGTGCCGGTGCAGCAGCTCGACCGCCAGCTGGCGCTGCGCGGCCAGGGGCCTGTCCAGCACCAGCCGGAGCCCCAGCCCGTGCCGGGACCCGGCGCCGGCAGCGCCGCAAAATGCCCCGAATGCGGCGCCAGGGCGCTGCACAAGGTCGACGGCTGCGCGCGTTGCGCCGAATGCCACTACATCGGCAGCTGCGGCTGACGCCTCCCTGCGCCGCTTGCCGAAACCTGAAACTGGTTCAAGGAAGGCGGCGCGCCGTCCGGCTACGATGAACCCATCGCTCCTCCTCACTTCTCAAGGAAACAACATGGAACACAGCCTGCAACTCTCCGCGACGCTCGACCACCCGGGCGTGGAAAAAATGTTTCAGACCCTGCGCGCGGTCCCGGGCGTGCGCGCGGTCGAAGCCACGGCCGGCAGCAGCCGGGTCTATGTGCAGTTCGACGACAGCCTGACCTCGGCGCAGGAAATCCGCACCAGCGTCAGCCGCTCGGGCTTCCCGCTGCTTGCGGGCGCGCCGCACGCAGGCGGCGGGTGCTGCGGTTCCTGCGGCGGGCACTAGGCCTTACAGGACCGAATAGAATTGCCCCGGCTGCGCCCTTGCGGGTGCGGCCTTTGCCGTTGCCGGAGTGCCGAAGGCGATAAAGCACACCGCTTCCTCATCGCCCGCCAGGCCCAGCATTGCGCGCATCGCGGCGTGGTTCATCGCGCCTCCACTGGCGAGGCCGCTGCCGAAGCCCAGGCACTGCGCGGCGAGCAGCATGTTCTGAATCGCGCAGCCCAGCGACACCAGCTTTTCCGCAAGCGGAACCGCTCCGGCGGCAGCATCATCGGCCAGCACCGCCGCCATCAGGCAGGGAGCGTGGAAAGCGCGCTGGCGGGCGGCGGCGAGGGCCTCGTCGCCGCAATCGGGGTCGCGCTCGGCCAGCGCCGCGGCGAACACGGCGCCGAGCTCGGCGCGCTTGTGGTCCGGAATGAGGATGAAACGCCATGGCAGCAGGCGCCCATGGTCGGGGGCGCAGGCCGCCGCCTCCAGGATACGGTGCAGGCCGTCCTGGTCCGGCCCGGGCGCCGCCAGGCGCCGCGGCGGCGTGTTGCGGCGCGCCGCCAGGTGCGCAAGCAGCGCGTGGGAGGTGCGAGTGTCTTGCATGGGTTCTTCCTTTGCTTGGCGGCGCCGTCGCCGCCCTCCGAGTATAGACAGCGCGATCGGCGCCGTCCGCCCTCCCTACGATCTAGTACCGAATGCCTAGTCTTTCTAGTCCGTCATGCCGACTGCGGCCACCGCTTGCCGTCTTTACAATGGCGCCAGCATCGACTACTGGACCGCACCATGCATATTCAACTTCGCTTCTTCGCCGGCTTGCGCGAAGCCCTGGGCACCTCGGGCGAGCGCATCCAGGTGCCGCAGCACGTCGCCACCGCCGGCGACGTGCTGGACCTGCTGCGCCGGCGCGGGGGTCCATGGGACGCCGCGCTCGGGCCGGAGCGTGCCTACCGGATCGCGGTCGACCAGCGCATGGGCGGCCTCGCCAGCCCCATCCACGACGGCGCCGAGATGGCGGTATTCCCTCCGGTGACGGGAGGCTAGCGATGCCGGTACGTCTCCAGCACGAGGACTTCGACCTGAACGCCGAACTGGCGCGGCTGCGCGCCGGCCGTCCGGAAATCGGCGCCGTGGTCGCCTTCGTCGGCACGGTCAGGGACATGGGCGCCGGGGGTCCCGTCGCGCTGATGGAGCTCGAACATTATCCAGGCATGACGGAAGCGGCACTGGACGAGATCTCGGCGCAGGCCATGCTGCGCTGGCCGGTCTCGGAGGTGCTGGTCGTGCACCGCATCGGCGCGCTGAAAGCCTGCGAGCAGATCGTGCTGGCGGCCGTGGCGGCCCCGCACCGTGGCGACGCCTTCGCGGCCTGCGAATTCGTCATGGACTACCTGAAGACCCGCGCCCCCTTCTGGAAAAAGGAATGGGGCGCCGCCGGCGCGCGCTGGGTCGAGGCGCGCGAGCACGACGAAGCGGCGCTTGCGCGCTGGGAGCCCGCCGTCCCTGAGCGCAGCCAATGAATCCGGCGCCCGTGAACCCTCCTTCCTCCGTGCTCACCCTGCATGCGCGCGCCGAGGCCGACCTGCGCCATCTCCTGCCGCGCGTCGGCCCGGCGCTGGCGGCGATACTCGTCGTGTATACGGTATGGGACTTCCTGCTGGATCCGGCGCACGTCCTGCAGTCCGGCTTGACGCGGGCGGCGTTCGCCGTGCTGGCTGCGCTCGCGTTCTGGCCGGTCGTCCCCACCTGCTCGGCGCACCTGCGGGCGGCATGGGCGCACTGGATGCTGTCCAGCGGTGTGATCCTGGCCAGCGCCCAGCTCGACGGCGGCCTGGTGCAGGGCGTGGGGGGCATCGTGCTCGGCCTGTTCCTGGTGCCCTTCATCGCGAACGGCAGCGCCCACTTCGCCAAGGTCGTCGCGCCCCCGGCCCTGCTGTTCGTAGCGTGCAGTGTCCTGGCCTGCAGCTTGCCGGAACTGCTGCGCGGCATCCTGCTGTACGCCTCGGCGCTGGCGGTGGCTTTCGTGCAGATGCACATCGCGGTCGCGCTGCGCCGCTACGCGCAGGCGGTCGAGTCCAGGCTGGTCCGTGAGGCCAGCCACGATCCGCTCACCGGCATCCATAACCGCGCCTGGCTGAGCCAGGCGGCCGCGCAGGCGTTCTCGTCGGCACGGCGCTACCGGACGGAGCTGGTCTTCGCCATGCTTGACATCGACCATTTCAAGCGCGTCAACGACAGCTACGGGCACCAGGCCGGCGACGAGGTCCTGAAGGCCGTGGCGCGCACCATGCAGGGCACCCTGCGCGAAACCGATCATGCCGGCAGGTTCGGCGGCGAGGAATTCTGCTGCATCTTCCCCCAGGCGTCCGACGCCAGCGCGAGCCTTTGCGCCGAACGCATCCGGCAAGCCATCGCCGCGCTCGAAGTCCCGGCCGAGGGCGGCACTGTGCGCGTCACCATCAGTATCGGCCTGGCCCGCATGCAGGACACGCACGCCACGTGGGAAGAGGTGCTGAAACAGGCCGACGAGGCGCTCTACGCCGCCAAGCAGTCGGGCCGGAACTGCGTCAGGATCGCCGGCGAGCGCGCCGGCGAGCGCGCCGGCACGAAGCCGGCGGCATTCCGGGAGGATTCCACCCTGGTTTGACCTAGGTCAAGGACGGTGCGCGGACCGCTCCTCTATCGTGCAGTGACGTCAACGATTGCTCAGTATCATGCTTTCCATTTCTTTCCGCCGTATCGCTTGCGGCATCCTTTTCTCGCTGATCCATGCCGCGGCCGCCGCCCTTCCTCTGCCCTGGCTGGAGAATGGACAGGAGCAGGCGCGCCTGGCGCTGCGCCTGCTGCGGGACGCCGCCTCGCACGGCCTCGACCCGGCGCGCTATGACGCCGACGCATTGACGCGCCGGCTGGGCGCACTGGAAATGCGCGAGGACTCCGCCGGCGCGACGGCGTTCGAGCGCGACCTTGGCGCCGCAATGGGCCGCTACCTGGCGGACCTGCATGCCGGCCGCACCGCCTCGCCTTATCGTCCCGCGCCGGGCGCCGCGGCCGGTTTCGACCCCGCCTTGCAGCTGCGCCTGGCGCTGGACGCCAAACGCCTGGCGCAGGCGGTCGACCAGGCCGCACCGGCGATCCCCTTGTACGCCAGGGTCAGGACGGCGCTGGCGCAGTACCGGGAACTGGCGCGGCTGTATCCGGAATGGCCATCGCTGCCGCCCGCCGGCCAGGCGGGGGTCGCGGCCGGAAGCGCCTACCCCGGCAGTGCGCTGCTGCGCGAACGCCTGCAGCTGCTGGGAGACCTCGGCGAGGACGACGCTCCCGCCGGCGAGCAGATCTACACGGCCGAGCTGGCGGCCGCGGTCCGGCGTTTCCAGTCGCGCCACGGACTCGTCGAGGACGGCGTGCTGGGCCCGGGCACCCTTGCCGCCCTGTCGGTGCCGCTCACCCACCGCGTCGCCCAGCTCGCGCTGACCCTGGAGCGCCTGCGCTGGATGCCGCCGCCGCCGGACGGCAGGCTGGTGGCGGTCAACCTGCCGGCCTATCGCCTGTGGGCCTTCGACCTCGGCAGCCGTTCCTGGACGGCCCCGCTCGAAATGCGGGTCATCGTCGGCAAGGCGGCCAGGACGCCGACCCCGCTGTTCATCGGTCAGATGCGCTATCTCGAGTTCAACCCTTACTGGAATGTGCCGCGCAGCATAGAGCTCGGCGAAATCATCCCCAAGCTGGCGCGCAATCCGGCCTATCTCGAACAGCACGACATGGAGCTGGTGGGAGCCGGCGGCCAGGTACTGCCGTCCACGGGCGGCGAAGCGCTCGCGCGCCTGCGCGCCGGCACGGCCCGGACCCGGCAGCGCCCGGGGCCGTCGAACGTGCTCGGGGAAGTCAAGTTCGCCATGCCCAACCCGATGAACATCTATCTGCATTCGACCTCCTCGAAGGAGCTGTTCGCCCGCACGCGCCGCGACCTGAGCCACGGCTGCATCCGCGTGGAGCGTCCGGCGGAACTGGCGCAATTCGTGCTCGCCGACCCGGAACAGTGGAGCGCGGAGCGCGTCGCCGACGCGATGCGCCCGGGACCGAGCCGCACGGTCAGGCTGCGCGCGCCGGTGCCGGTGGTCCTGTTCTACGCGACCGCGCTTGCAGACCGCGACGGGCGCGCCTTGTTCGCCGACGACATCTATGGACTGGACCAGCCGCTGATCCGGGCCCTGCGCGCCGATTGAAGACCGCACGGCTTGACCCGCACGGCAAGCGATGCGATCCTAAATTTGATCCACATCAATTACAGCGCGGCGGCGCGCAAAGTACAGTCCAGACATCACTTTCACGACAGAAAGGAAGTCCATGTACAAGACAATTTTGGTTCACGTCGACGAAACCGCCCGCTCGGCGCAACGCACCGAGGTGGCGGCGGCCATGGCGCTGGCCAGCGATGCCCGCCTGATCGGCGTCGCCACGACCGGGGTTCCCGCCTACCTGTTTCCCACCGACGGCATGGTGGCCGCGGGGCCCGTCGACATCGCGCCGCTCGAAGAGGCGCGCGGCCAGGCCGAGCGCTCGCTCGAGCTGTTCGAGGCCGCGGCGCGGCGCGCCGGCGTGGCCTCGGTCGAACGGCGCTGCGTGGACGAGGACGCGGGCATCGCCATCAGCCTGCAGTCGCGCTACAGCGACCTGGTCGTCATCAGCCAGGCCTCCCTGGATGAGTTCCTGCCGCGCCAGCGCAGCGACTTTCCCGACTACGTGGTGCTGAACGCGGTCGGGCCGGTGCTGGTCCTCCCTAGCGCCTGGAGCGGCGCCGTGCCCGGCACGCGGGTGGTGGTGGCGTGGAACGGCAGCAAGGAAGCGGCGAGGGCGATCGCAAGCGCCCTTCCCCTCCTGCGGCAGGCGCGCCAGGTTGACCTGGTCGTGTTCGATCCCGGCAGCACGCGCGGGGCGCACGGGCAGGAACCGGGCGCGGATATGGCCACCTACCTGGCCCAGCATGGCGTGCAGGTCGAAGTCACAGTCACCGGGGCCGGGCGCGACGAGGACCGCGCGCTGCTCGCGTTCGCAGCCGCCAAGGAGGCGGACCTGATCGTCATGGGCGCGTACGGACGCTCGCGCTTCAGCGAGATCATGCTCGGCGGGATGACGCGCTCGCTCTTGGCGACCTCGACCATTCCGCTCTGGATGGCGCATTAGGACGGATGGATCACCGGGCATGGCGCGTGGCCGGACCTGAGCGATGCACATCACCCAGCACCCTACCCATACGCTCGACCTGCGCGTGCGCGAGCTCGCGCAGCTGTTCAATTCGCTCGATCCCGCCCCCTTCCTGAACCGCGACCTCGATCATCTGTGCGAAGCCTTCATCGAGAGCTGGGCGCTGCCGCTGCCGCTCGACAGCCACCTGCGGCTGGCGATCCGCGTCGAGAATCCGGAACTGCCCCGGGATGCGGGGGAGATGGTCGCGGATGCGGTGCATAACTATTACACCTACAAGATCGGCCTGGTGCGCGGCGAGCTCGGGCAACTGCTGCGCCAGGGGCGGACCAGCCTCGCGATCGGCCTGGGCTTCGTCGCGTCCTGCCTGGTGCTGGCCGAGCTGATTACCGGCCTGGCTCCCGGCCATGGCGGGAAGATCGCGCGCGAAAGCCTCACCATCATCGGCTGGGTGGCGATGTGGCGCCCGGTGCAGATCTTCCTCTACGACTGGTGGCCGCTGAAGCGGCGCATCAGGACCTATGAAAACCTGCGCTTCGCGCAGGTGAGTGTCGTCGCGGGCAAGGCGCAGAGCGCCGGCTGAACATACCGGCATTTGCACAGGAGCTGTGCTTGTGGACCTTCTGTCGCCCCGGACAGGGGATCGCCCCGAACATCCCGGCAGGCCGAAGCTGGCGATGATGGGTCATGACCGGTCGATACACCGTTTTGCGGGGCTGACTTAGCAGTTCTTTGACGCTAGTCAAACACAACAAGATCAAGACTGGTAATCCTGACGACTCATCTCTTCCAGGGCCGATGATCATGTTCCTAGAGCGAGTTTGCGTGGCAACAGACGGCTCCGACCTCGCGGTACAGGCCGCCCAGATGGCCGCCCTGCTCGCCCGCTCGGGCGCGGGACGGATGTTCGCCGTGTCGGTTGCGCAGCCGCATTTCTCCATGCCGGAGCGGTCCGCTGCCATGCCCGACGCGCAGGCGGAGTTTCTGCGCGCGCACGAGGCCGCCCAGTCCCACCTCGACACGGTGTTGCGCATCGCGCAAGCCGCCGGGGTCAGCTGCGAGACGGCGGCGCCGCTCTCGTCGACGCCGGGTCCGGAGATTGTCCGGATCGCGGAAGAACAGGGCTGCGACCTGATCGTGATGGGTACCCATGGGCCCAACGACGCGAACCGGCTGTTTGCCGGCAGCGTCGCCCAGTACGTGCTCGCGAACTCGACGGTTCCGGTGATGCTGCTGCGCGTGCCGCGCGAGGCCTCGCAGCCCGAGTTCGGCGACCGGCCGGCCAGCTAGGCTGGGACGCCCGCCCTAGCGCGCCATGAGCAGCGGCACTGTGCTGTTCTGAAGCAAGGTCCTGCTCACTCCTCCCAGGAAGAGTTCGCGGAACTGGGTGTGGCCGTAGCACCCCATGACCACCAGGTCGTAGCCGTCCTGGGTCGCCAGCGTGAGCAGATTGTGCCCGCAATCGATGTTGCGTCCGATCGTCAGCATCTGCGCCTGGACGCCGTGGCGGCCGAGGAAGGCGGTGATGCCGGCGTCGTCGTCGTCCTCGACCAGGCTGCTCTCGTCAGGAAGGCGGAAGGACACGACGGTGACGCGGACGGCGCGCTGCAGCACCGGCAGTGCGGCGCGCAGCGCGGCGGAGGCTTCCTTGCTGCCATTCCAGGCGACCAGGACATGGTCGCCAGGCTGGCGCGCCACGGGTGCGCAGGGCACGACCAGCACCGGGCGCGCGCTGGTGAACAGCACGTATTCGGGGATGCGGCCGATCGTATCGGTCAGCGCTTCGGCCAGGTCGTCCTGGTTGACGACCACGAGGTCGCTGAAGCGACCCACGTGGGCCAGCGCATCGCTGGCCAGGTCGCACACCAGGCGGCTTTCCGACGACACCCCGGCCTCGGCGGCAATCGTCGTGAACTGCTCGAGCGCGCGGGACGCCGTGTCGTGCAGGGGCTGGAAATAGCTCGCCTCGAGGCTGTCGGGAGCAGCATGATACCCGTGCGGGAATACGTCGCGCGACACGCCGGTGGCGGCAAGGCCGATCAGGTGCGCGCCATGCGCCTTGGCCAGCTGCGCAGCGATCCGTATGCGTGCGGGCGCATGGCGTGACAAGTCGGCATGCACCAATATGGTCTTGTAGCTCATCGTTCCTGCTCCCCATGTTGATGATGTTCGGAATCAAGACAGTCTCCCCGCTTCGCTCGGCGGCGTGTTTGACCGAGATCAAATCGACTTGCTCCCCATGAATTGACCATCAGTCGACTTTCGTCTCGGCGCTCAGGTCGACCATTACAACGGCTAGTGGGCCAACAGGACGGGTAGCCACATGTCCTTCAGCACCGTCGCGGTGACGCCGCCGAGGATCTGTTCGCGCAGGTGCGCATGGCCATAGGCGCCGATGACGAGCAGCCCCGGCCCTGCGGCGAGGGCCGCGTTCAGCAGAACCTCGCCGGTACGGCCCGCGCCCGGCTGTTGCAGGAATGTCGCGACGACGCCGTGCCGCCGTAGGAAGGCGACGCAGCGGTCCGCTGCGCCCCGCTCCTGGCCCTCGTCGCCTTCCCCGAGGGACATGACCGTCACCTGCCGGGCGGCGCGCAGGAGGGGCATGGCGCCGTCGAGCGCGCGGCAGACCTGCGCGCTGCCGTCCCAGCCCACCAGCGCATCCATGCCGGGCCACGCAGTACCCGCGCCGGGAATCGCCAGGACGGACCGTGCGCCATGCAGCAGCACATGTGCAGCCAGGTCGCCCGGTGCAGATCTCCCCGTTTCGGCCATGTCCTGTCCTACCACGACCAGGTCGCATTAACGTGCCCGCAGCGCCAGGACGCACCCGACCTCGTCCTCGGCGAGGCTGTGCTCGAACGACGCGACGCCTTCCGCCTCGGCCAGCGCTGCGAAGCGCGCCAGAGCCTCGCGCGCCTCGTGCCTGAGCTGGTCGCAGCGCGCCTGCGCGGCCGGTCCAGCCTGCGCGAGCACGTCGGGCGGAAGGAATCCGGACAGGGTAGCGGCACGGAGGCAAGCCGTCCAGCCGCGCCGCTGCCTTAACATAACTTTCGGAGCAAATTTTGATTGCGGTCAAATAAATCCTTGTAATGCTTCGCTAGGCTGATCCAATCCAGCCATCGGAAGGAGACTTCATGAGCATTCGCAACCTCGGGCACTTGTTCCACCCACGCTCGGTGGCCGTGATCGGCGCCTCCGAACGGCCCGGCAGCGTGGGCGCGACGGTGTGGCGGAACGTCCTCGCAGGCGGTTTCGGAGGACCGCTGTGGCCCGTCAACCGGCGCCATGCCCAGGTCGGCGGCCATCCCGCCTTCGGCAGCGTGCGCGACCTGCCCGGCGTGCCCGACCTTGCCGTGATCTGCACCCCTGCGCCCACGGTGCCCAAACTGATCGGCGAGCTCGGCGCCGCCGGCTGCCGCGCCGCCGTGGTGATCAGCGCTGGCATGGACGCGGACGCCGGCGGCGCCCGCAGCCTGCGCCAGGCGATGCTGGAAGCGGCGCGACCCTGGCTGCTGCGCATCCTGGGTCCGAACTGCGTCGGCCTGCTGGTGCCCGGCATCGGGCTGAACGCCAGTTTCGCGCCGGGCGCGGCCCTGCCCGGCCGGCTGGCCTTCGTGGCGCAGTCAGGGGCGCTGGTCACCGCCGTGCTCGACTGGGCGGCGGCGCGGCGGATCGGCTTTTCCTGCTTCGTCTCCCTGGGAGACGGCAGCGACGTCGATTTCGGCGACCTGCTCGACTACCTCGCCGCCGACCCGGGCACCGACGCCATCCTGCTGTATGCCGAGAGCGTGCGCCAGGCCCGCAAGTTCATGAGCGCCGCGCGCAGCGCGGCGCGCGGCAAGCCGACCCTGATCGTCAAGGCCGGGCGCGGCAAGGACGCCGCACGCGCGG